>JANMHY010000564.1:0-1559 GCA_031375525.1 Burkholderiales bacterium | reverse complement strand
CTTCGCCGAGAAGCGCATTGCGATCGCGCGCGACCTTTTGGCACGCCAGGAGGCGCGGACGCTGAAGCCCGACGCCGACTATTCGGTGCTGCGCCGTGCGATCGGCTACGCCGTACGCGACGCGGGTCGTGCGGCCGGCATCCTGGCGCGACAGATCGGCGGCGTGCGCACGCTGCGCGACTACCCGGGCAGCGGACGCGACCCGCTGCTGCCGGTCGGCGCGGCGCAACAGCGCCAGGCGCTCGATGTGCTGGCGCGCGGCGTGCTCGCTGCCGACGCTTTTCAGATCTCGCCGGCGCTGCAGCGCAAGCTCGCACCCGACTACACCGACCGCACCGCCGCCGTGTTCGGCGACGGTGATCCCGGCGCCACCGACTACTCGATCGCCGGCGTCGTCCTCGGCATGCAGCGCGCGCTGCTGGCGCAACTGATGAGCGACGGCGTGGCCTCGCGCCTGCTCGACAGCGAAGGCAAGGCCGATGCGCGCAGCGGCAGCGCCAGCGCTTTTCATCTGTCCGAGCTGTACACGCGGCTGACGAAGGAAGTCTGGAGCGAGCTCGGCAAGAGCGGCGACATCGCCAGCGCGCGCCGCGAGTTGCAGCGCGAGCATGTCAACCGTCTGTCGGCGATGCTGCTGCGGCCGACGTCGGCCAGCCGCGCCGACGCGCGCAGCCTGCTGCGCGTCGAAGCGCAAGGGCTGCTGGCGCGAGTCAACGGCGCGGTCAAGCGGCCCGGGCTGTCGGCCGAAGCGCGGGCCCATCTGGCCGACAGCGCCGACACGCTGACGCAGGCGCTGGCAGCGAAGTTGCAGCGGCAGGGGGTTTAACGCGCGGCGCGGCGGCGCCGTTTGACCCCCGATTGCCGTGCTTCGTCGCAGCGGCATCGCGCAGCGCAGCACGCGGCAACGGCGCCGGCGTTATCGTGGCCGCGTGAAATCCGGCCCGCTGTCCATCGAAGCCCCGTTTTGGCGCCGCTGCCTGGCGGCGCTCAGCATCGCGCGCGTGGCCTGGGCCGTCGGCCTGGCAACGCTGGTCACGCTGGCGATGGCGCCGGTGTTCATGCCGCCGCTGCCGGTGCTGTTCGGTCGCACGCTGTTCGTCGCCTTCGTGGTGCTGCTGGCCTTCACGGCGGCTGGCCAGTGGCGCGGCGGCTCGCGCTGGCGTCCGCAGGTCATTGCCGTCATCGTCTCGGCGCCGCTGGCGACGCTGTTCGTCTATGCGCTGTCCACCGGCGGCGACTTCCAGGAGCTGTTCGGCAACCCGGCGCGCGTCACGGGCCTGCTGATGATCGCCGTCAGCGCCGTCCTGCTCGGCCTGTTGACCGGGCTCGGCGCGATGGTGCGCGAGCGCTATGCGCAGGCGCAGGCCCAGGCACTGGCCTTCGAGCTCGAGCGCGAGACGCTGCAGCGCCAGGCGGCTGACGCCAAGCTGGCCGTGTTGCAGTCGCAGGTCGAGCCGCACTTTCTGTTCAACACGCTGGCCAACGTGCAGGCGCTGGTGGAGAGCGGCTCGCCGCGCGCGGCGCCGGTGCTGCAAAGCCTCATCGCCTATCTGCGCGCG
>JANMHY010000521.1:0-3932 GCA_031375525.1 Burkholderiales bacterium | reverse complement strand
GCGGCGATGGTCGATGGCGTCGCGGCGCTGTCGTCGCTCGTCCACCAACGCCGCGGTGCGCACACGTGGAGCGACGACGCGGCGCGCAACTTCTTCCTCGGCACGTCGCCGTTCTACGATGTTTTCGAATGCGCCGACGGTCATGTCAGCCTCGGCGCGATCGAGCCGAAGTTTTATGCCGAATTGCTGCAGCGGCTCGGTTTGAAAGATGTCGATGCCTCGCGCCAATACCTGTTCGAGGACTGGCCGGCGCTGCGCCAACGCGTCGCCGCGCTGCTGAAGACACAGCCGCGCGCGTTCTGGTGCGAGAAGCTCGAAGGCAGCGACGCCTGCTTCGCGCCGGTGCTGACGTTGGCCGAAGCGCCGCAGCACCCGCACCTCGCGGCGCGCGGCACCTTTGTCGAGATCGACGGCCGCACGCTGCCGGCGCCGACGCCACGCTTGTCGAGAAGCGGCGCGCGAACACCGCAAGCCGGCCCCCGGCCCGGCGAGCACACCGACGAGGTGCTGCGCGAACTCGGCCTCAGCCCGCAGAACGCGAGCTGCTGAAGCGCTGCGCCAGCAGCGAGGCGGTGAGGCCAAGCAGGATCGCCCACTCCAGCGACAGCGTCACCGTGGCGATCAGCGTGACGACGAGGCCCGCCCGCTCGACCGGCTCGTCGCGCCAGAGGCGGCGCATCTCGCGCGTGTCGAACAAGCCCCAGGCGACGACGAACAACAGCGCCGAGACGACGGCCAGCGGCAGCCACTTCGCCAGCGGGCTGACGAAGACCAGGATCACCACCAGGAACACTGACGCGAACACCGCCGACAGCGGCGTGCGCGCGCCGGCCTCGGCGTTGACGCCCGAGCGGTTGAACGAGCCGCTGCAGGGCATCGCCGAGAAGAACGCACCGGCGATATTGGCCAGCCCCTGGCCGATGAACTCCTGGTTGCCGTCGAGCGCATCGCCGCGCCGGCGCGCCATCGCGCGCGCGATCGCGCTGGCCTCGGTGAGCGCGAGCAGCGTCATCACCAGCGTCGCGCCGAACAGGCTGCGCACGGTGTCGATGCGCAGGTCGGGCGACGACAGCTCGGGAAACGCACCGGGCAACGGCGGCACCACCGCCAACGCCGGCCACTGCGGCGCTGCGAGGGCCAGCAGCCAGGCGCCGACCGACCCGCCGACGATCGCCACCAGCATCGCCGGCACCCAGCGCGACAACGGCCGGGCAACGATCGCCAGCAGCACCGTCAGCGCGCAGACGATCAGCGCCGCCGGGTTGACTTCGTGCCAGCGCGTCAACACCGCCTGCACGTTGGCCAGCACCGACTGGCCGCGCGGCAGCGCCAACCCGAGCGCGGTGCCGAGCTGGCTGGCCACGATCAGCAGCGCCGCGCCCGCGGTGAAACCGACGACGACCGAGTGCGGCACCTTGTCGACGAGCGCGCCCACGCGCGCCAGGCCGAGCAGCAGTTGCATCACGCCGACGAGCAAGGACAAGGTCAAGACCAGCTTCACGTAGGCCGGCGAGCCGACCGCGGCCAGCGGCGCCACCAGCGCCATCGTCGTCAACGAAATCGCATTCGCAGGGCCGGTCACCATCAGGCGGCTGGCGCCGAACAGCGCGGCGACGACGCACGGCAACATCGCCGCATACAAACCATATTGCGGCGGCATGCCGGCCAGCGTGGCGAAGGCCACGCCTTGCGGCAACACGACCACGGCGCCGGTGAGGCCAGCGAGCGCGTCGGCGCGCAGCGCGCCGGGTTGGCGCCAGTCGTCGCGCCAGCGCAGGACAGGCATTACGGGTAGTTGCATCGAACCTCGGGTTGCTTCATGGGCAAGCCGCGATGGTCGCCGGTAAACCGGCGGTAACTCGGGGCCTTGCATGGCTCGAAACCCTAAGGTGATGCCCCGAGCGGGATGCGAAGTCTTTGGCGATATAGTCGCGGCCTTCGCGGTGTGCAGCACCGCCGTCGCTCACAAAGCGGCGCGAAAAGAGTATTCAAAAGACCTAAGAATTCGAGAGCAAGCAGCAGCACCCGCACCCTGGGTGTCTGGAGGTTCGGTTTTGGCATCGACGTACGACTACGCTGATCAACAGCGCAAACCCGGCAAGCACGTTGTCGGCATCGGGATCGTGGTCCTGATGCACATCCTTCTCGGCTGGGCGCTGGTCAGCGGCTTGGCCCAAAAGGTCGTCGAGGTGATCAAGAACCCGATCGAGACGAAGATCATCGAGGAGGTCAAGCCACCGCCTCCGCCGCCGGAAAACCTGCCGCCGCCGCCGCCCAAGCTGGCCCCGCCGCCGCCGAGTTTCGTGCCGCCGCCCGAAGTGACGGTAGCGCCGCCGCCGACGCCGCAGCCGGCGATCACGGTGCAGACGACGACACCGCCGCCGCCAACGCCGGTGACGATCGCGCCGGCACCGGCGCCTGCTGCGCCGCCGGCGCCGGCAGCGCCCGTTGCGGCGCAACCCGCCATCACCAATGTCTCTGCCTGCAAGCCGGAATACCCACCGGCAGCGCAGAAAGCCGACGCCACCGGGACGACAGGCATCAAGTTCACGATCGACGCCACCGGCAAGGTCGTCAGCGCCGAAGTGGTCAAAACTTCGGGCGCCAGCCGCGAACACCGCCTACTCGACCGCGCCGCCGTCACATCGCTCAGCGGATGTACCTTCAAGCCCGGACGCGATGCGAATGGCCAGGCCGTCGGTGCAGCTACCACCGTCGAGTACGTTTGGAAGCTCGAGTGAGTGCGCCGCCTTCTCGGTCCCCACATACCCCGTCACCCCAGTTTGATTCACGCTCTCGCGCGGCTGCACTTCGAATCGCGCATTCGTTTCCCGGAGGAACCATGTCTTTGATCCAACTCGTTCGCGTGCCTGTGATTGCCGCGCTGTTTGCCGTGGCCACGCTGGCCGCCAGCCTGCCGACGGCCGCCTGGGCCCAAGCGGCGTCCGAGCCGGCTGCCGCACCGGCCGCAGCAGCACCTGCGCTGGCCCCCAAGGTCGAAAAGGAAACCGTCGACAACCCGTACGGCATCGCGGCGATGGTCAAGGAAGGCGACTTCGTCACCCGCGGCACGTTGATCATCATGATCATCATGTCGATGGGCAGTTGGTACATCATCTTCACCAAGCTGTTCGAGCAGAGCAAGCTGATGCGCAGCGCCAAGGCCGCCGGCGAAGGCTTCTGGAACGCCGGCTCGATCCGCAAAGGCGCCGATGCGCTCGACGAGGGCAGCGCGTTTCGCTTCCTCGCCGAGACCGGCATGAAGGCCAGCGACCACCACGAGGTCGGCATGACGGCGTCGATCGACAAGCACACCTGGATCGGCATGAGCATCGGCCGCGCGGTCGAGAACATCCAGAACCGCCTGCAAGATGGCCTGGCCTTCCTGGCCACGGTCGGCTCGACGGCGCCGTTCGTCGGCTTGTTCGGCACGGTCTGGGGCATCTACCACGCGCTGACAGCGATCGGCATTTCCGGCCAGGCTTCGATCGACAAGGTGGCCGGCCCGGTTGGTGAAGCGTTGATCATGACGGCCATGGGCCTGGCGGTCGCGGTGCCGGCAGTGATGGGCTACAACTGGTTGATCCGCCGCAACAAGGGCGCCATGGAGCGTGTGCGTTCGTTCTCTGCCGATCTGCAAAACGTGCTGCTCGCCGGCAAGCGATAAGTCACCGACTCATCGACAGGACATCGCCATGAGCATGAACGTAGGCAGCGCCGACGACGACAGCGGCGAAGACCAGATGAACTCCACCATCAACACGACACCGTTGGTGGACGTGATGCTGGTGCTGCTGATCATCTTCCTGATCACGGTGCCGGTGGTGACGCAGTCGATCAAGATGGAGTTGCCCAAAGAGCGCAACTTGCCGACGCAGACCAAGCCCGAGAACATCGTCATCCAGGTCAACCGCGATGGCGATATTCACTGG
>JANMHY010000507.1:0-1579 GCA_031375525.1 Burkholderiales bacterium | reverse complement strand
CGAGCGTGAAGACGGCCACGCCATTGCCGACCGTGAGCACGAGCGTGGACTGCGGGCCATAGACGCAGTAGCCGGCCGCCGCTTGGAACTTGCCGGGTTGCAGGAAGTCGTCTTCGCTCACACCGGGCTGGTGGCCGACCTTGCGCAACACAGAAAAGATGGTGCCGATGCTGACGTTGACGTCGATGTTCGACGAGCCGTCGAGCGGATCGAACAGCAGCAGGTACTCGCCCTGCGGCCAGCGATTCGGCACGGCGTGGATGCCGTCCATCTCTTCGCTGGCCATCGCCGCGAGGTGGCCGCCCCATTCGTTGGCTTCGATCAGCACTTCGTTGCTGATGACGTCGAGCTTCTTCTGAATCTCGCCTTGCACGTTCTCGGTTTGCGCGCTGCCCAGCACGTCGCCGAGCGCGCCTTTGTTGACCGAGATGGCGATCGCCTTGCAGGCGCGGGCGACGACTTCGATCAGCAGCCGCAACTGGCCGGGGATGCGACCATGCTCGCGCTGCTGCTCGACGAGGTATTGGGTGAGGCTGATGCGCTTCATGTCATTTGCTCCAGCGCGCTTGATGCGGCGATTGCGCTTGGCCCGAGAGCGGCGCGGCACCCGCGCTCACGCAGGCGTTGCAGAAATCGCTCGGTCGCCACACCGCTCTCGGGCCTGATGCGCCGGTGTTTCTTCGCCACGAGGAAGACCAACAGCCGCCCGCGGCCCGCTCGTCGCCTTGTAAGCACAGCAGGTGACAGTGGCGAGCGCGCGGATTTCATCTCAGCCTTGGTTGAGTTGCCGCTCGACAATCTCGCGCACGCCGGCCGACAGGTCTTTCTTCTCCGACACGCGCACGATCGCCTCGCGCGCGGCGCTGCGGTACGGCTCGGCGAGGTGCATCCAGCGGTCCATCGCGCGCGCGATGCGGCTGGCCAGCGAGCTGTTGAAGCCGTCGATCTCGCGCACCGCGTCGGCCCACAGCACGTAGCCTCCCGCATCGTTGCGGTGAAACGCTGCCGGGTTGCCGGTGCAGAAGACCTGGATCAGGCTGCGTGCGCGGTTCGGGTTGGCCAGCGTGTAGTCCGGGTGTTGCAGCAGGCGCTTGACGCGGCTGAAGGCGCGGCCGTCGGCGCGCTCGGGCATCTGTGCTTGCAGCGCGAACCACTTGTCGATCACCAGCGCCTCGTGCTTGAAGCGGGCGTGGAAATGCTCGAGCGCGCGGTCGGCCAGTTCGGCGTGGGACTCGGTCAGAGCGGCCAGCGCGCCGAGGCGCTCGGTCATGTTGCCGGCGTCCTTGACGCGCTGGTAGGCGCGGCCGGGCCACGTCGCGTCGCCGGTTTTTGCGGCGCCCTGGCAGAGCATGCACAGCGCGAGGTTGGCCAGCGCGCGCTGACCGGCCGACTGCGGGTCGGGGCTGTACGCGCCCTTGACCTGGTGGGTATCGAAAGCCCAGGCCCAGTCGTCTCGCAGCTCGCGCGCCAGTTGCGCCAGCATCACCTCGCGCACCGCATGCACGCGTTGCGGGTTGACGCTGGTGAGCTGTTCGGCCAGCAGGTTCTCGTCGGGCAGCATCAACACCAGCGTCTTGAA
>JANMHY010000496.1:0-1920 GCA_031375525.1 Burkholderiales bacterium | reverse complement strand
GGCCAGCGCGAACATTGAGGCCATCGCCGACAGCGGCTACCTCGGCAACCCGTACCGCGCCGCGCGCGTTTTCGGCGCCGCGGTGCCGGAGAACGTGCCGCGCACGCGCAGCTCGCGGGCGCTGAACCTGCGTGCGATCGGCGACCTCGGCTCGCGCGACGCGATGCGCGTCTCGTACCGCTACTTCTGGGACAACTGGGACGTCAAGTCACACACCTTCGAAGGCGGCTACAGCCGTTACGTCGGCGAGTCTTTCCTGCTCGACGGATTCCTGCGCCACTACCGGCAAGGCAAGGCCTCGTTCTACAGCGACGACGCGCAGGTGCAGAACACCTACGTCACGCGCAACCGCCAGCTCGGCACCTACGACGGCAACACGCTCGGCGGCAAGGTGACCTACAGCTGGCGCAAGGTGCCGGGTCAATACGAGATCAAGTTCAACGGCGCGCTCGAACTGCTGCGCTACCGCTACAGCGACTACACCGACCTGCGCAGCGGCGGCGCGTACAGCCTGAACGCGAGCGTGCTGCAGTTGTACGTGACCGCGAATTATTGAAAGACAAAGATCATGTGGAAACCTCTCCTGACCCTTCTGATCGTCGTTGCCGCGGGCGTGTTCTCGCTCGGCGTTGCCGCGCAGGACAAGAAGGCCACCGCTGCGCCGGCCGCCAACGCCGCCAGCCTCGACAACCGTGTGCAGGACTTGAAGACCGATGTCATCAAGTTGAACCGCGACCTGCTGGTGCTCGAGGAGGAACTGCTGTTCCCGGCGAGCACGCAGGTGGCGTTGTTCGTGTCGATGGACGTCGGCAAGCTGTTCGAGCTCGACTCGGTGCAGATCAAGCTCGACGACAAGCAGGTCACGAACTACCTCTACACGCCGTTGGAAGTGCAGGCCCTGCACCGCGGCGGCGTGCAGCGCGCCTTCGTCGGCAACCTGCGCAGCGGCACCCACGAAGTCGTCGCCACGTTCACCGGCAAAGGCCCGCATGACCGTGACTACAAGCGCGGCACGACGATCAAGTTCGACAAGGGCACGGAGCCGAAGTACATCGAGCTGCGCATCAAGGACTCGGCAGGCAAGTTGCAGCCCGAGTTCGAAGTGAAGGTCTGGTGAGGGCTGTCGTGCGTTTTCGATTCGCTCTCACGCTGATTGCGCTCGCGATCGGTTCGGTGCATGCAGCCGAACCGGCGGAGCCTGCTCAGCGCCCCGTTACGGCGCCGCATTACGGCGACACGCTGTTCCACTTCTATCAGGACAAGTACTTCAGCGCCGTCACGTCGCTGATGGTGTCGCAGCACTTCACGCGCCTGGCGCCGCACGACGACGACAGCGAAATTCTGCGCGGTGGCCTGCTGCTGTCCTACGGCATGCACCGCGAGGCCGGGCAGATCTTTGCGCAACTGATCGAGCGCAACGCGCCGCCGTCGGTGCGCGACCGCGCCTGGTACTACCTGGCCAAGATCCGCTGGCAGCGCGCCCTGCCGCGCGAAGCCGAAGAAGCGATCACCAAGATTGGCGGCAAGTTGCCCGACGGTCTGGAAGAAGACCGTGGCTTGCTTCATGCCAACCTGCTGATGGCACGACAAGACTTCGCCGGCGCGACGACCGTGCTGCGCAGCATGACCGACGTCATGACGCCGTCTCAGGCCAGCCACTTCGCTCGCTTCAACCTCGGCGTTGCGCTCGTCAAGAGCGGTGACGTGCCGGCGGGCAGCGTGCTGCTCGACGAAGTCGGCCGCATGCCCGGCGCGAACGAAGAGCAGCGCAGCCTGCGCGACCGCGCCAACGTGGCGCTTGGGTTCGCTGCTTTGCAGGACGGCCGCAGCGACGATGCACGCGCGGTGTTGCAGCGCGTGCGCCTGCAAAGCCTGCAATCCAACAAGGCGCTGCTCGGCTTCGGCTGGGCGGCGGCGAAT
>JANMHY010000193.1:0-1851 GCA_031375525.1 Burkholderiales bacterium | reverse complement strand
TGTGATGAAGGATGGGTCACGCCGCGCGGCGCTGACGTGGCTGGCGGCGGTGGGCTCGGCAGCATTCGCGCAGCAGGACGCGCCGGCGCTGGAGCGCATCCGCAAACGGGGCAGCTTGATCGTCGGTGTGTACCAGGACCTGCCGCCGTTTTCGGTGGCTGGCGAGGGCGTTGACGTCGATCTGGCGCGGGCCTTGTCGAAGGCCCTCGGCCTCGAGTTGTCGCTGCTGCCGTTCACCGCCGGCGAGAACATGGACGACGACCTGCGCAACATGGTCTGGCGCGGCCATTACCTCGGCTTCGGCCCGGCCGACGTGCTGGTCCATGTGCCGGTGGATGCGCCGCTGATGCGCAACAACCCGCGCGTCAACATCTTTGCGCCGTACTACCGCGAGCGCCTGGTAATGGCGCGTGACGTGAAGCGCGTGCCCAAGGGCGAAGCGCTGGCTGACTTTGCCGGGCAGAAGATCGCCGTGGCCGGGCAGAGCCTGGCCGGCTGGCTGATGATCGGCGCCGACGGCGGCGGATGGCGCGAACAGCTCATCACGACCTGGAAAGACGGCGCTGCCGCAGCGCGGGCGCTGCAAGGCGGCGAGGTGGCGGCTGCCGCAGGGCAGTTGTCGGAGATCGAGGCCGTGCTCGCCGGCGACGCGCGCTTCGTCATCGAACCGCTGCCGGTGCCGCGCATGCGCGACGGCTGGGCGATCGGTTGCGCTGTGAAGCGTGAATCGACCGATCTGGCGCAGGCGGTTCAGGCCGCGATCAACACCTTGGCGACGAGCGGCGAGCTGGGCCGCATCTTTTCCAAAGCCAAACTGAGCTGGCGCGCGCCATAGTGGAACAAGCCGACTAGGGTTAGGCCTAGGTAGGCGCGTGCATAGGCCCTGCCGAAGATAGGCACTATCGGACATAGGCGCTGCGCGATCGTGCGTGCGCTGTCGTGGCCTGCCAACGAGGGATCTCATGCAGAAGACCTTGCACATCAACCCGGAGAAGTGCACCGGCTGCCTCCAATGCGAAATGGCCTGTTCCTTCGAGAACTACGCCACCTACGCGCCGGCCAAGTCGCGCATCAAGGTGTTCGACTTCCATCACACCGGCCGCAAGGTGCCCTACACCTGCACGCAGTGCGATGAAGCCTGGTGCCTGCACGCCTGCCCGGTCGAAGCGATCACGCTCGACGCGCTGACCGGCGCCAAGGTCGTCAACGAAACCACCTGCGTCGGCTGCAAGGTCTGCACGATCGCCTGCCCGTTCGGCACGATCAACTACGTGCAGGAAACCGGCAAGGTGCAGAAGTGCGACCTGTGCGGCGGCGAGCCGGCTTGTGCCGATGCCTGCCCCACCGGCGCCATCACGTATGTCGATGCCAACTGGACCGGCCTGAACAAGATGCAGGCCTGGGCCGACAAGCTCGGCAACCAGCCTGCGGCTTAAGGAGAACGTTATGTCTTGGGCAGGAAAAATTCTTCGCGTCGATCTCACCAAGGGCACTTGCAAGAGCGAGCCCACCAACATGGACTGGGCGCGTGCGTACCTCGGCTCGCGCGGTCTGGGCACCAAATACATCGTGCAGGAGGTCGATCCGAAGGTCGATCCGCTGTCTCCCGCCAACAAGATCATCTGGGCCACGGGCCCGCTGACCGGCACGATGGCCTCCACCGGCGGCCGCTACACCGTGATCACCAAAGGCCCGCTGACCGGCGCGATTGCGTGCAGCAACTCCGGCGGCTACTGGGGCGCCGAGTTGAAGATGGCCGGCTGGGACATGGTCATCTTCGAAGGCAAGTCACCGAAGCCGGTGTACCTGTTCATTGAAGACGACAAAGCAGAGTTGCGCGACGCGGCCCAC
>JANMHY010000403.1:0-2573 GCA_031375525.1 Burkholderiales bacterium | reverse complement strand
GCAACGATTGGTTCCGCGTTCGCCACGACGAAGCGATGACGCCCGAGGCCATCGTGCGCCAGGCCGAAGCCGCGCGCGCCCTCTACGGCTTCAACGACTTCAAGTTGAAAGGCGGCGTGATGCGCGCGTCGGGGAAGCGTTCGTGCAGGGCGACGATGGCTTCGCATTCGGCTTCGCCGCGCAGCACGCCGCCTTTCAACTTGAAGTCGTTGAAGCCGTAGAGGGCGCGCGCGGCTTCGGCCTGGCGCACGATGGCCTCGGGCGTCATCGCTTCGTCGTGGCGAACGCGGAACCAATCGTTGCCCGCGCCGGACTCTTCCCGGTAGGGCAGTTGGGTCTTCTTCTTGTCGCCGACGTAGAACAGGTAGCCGAGCATCTCCACCGACTCGCGCTGCTGGCCCTCACCGAGCAGCGCCGCCACCGGCACGCCGAGGTGCTGGCCGAGCAGGTCGAGCAGGGCCGACTCGATCGCCGTCACGGCGTGGATCGTCGTGCGCAGATCGAAGGTCTGCTGGCCGCGGCCGCCGGCATCGCGGTCGGCAAACGTTTGCTGCATCTTGCGCAGCACGGCCTGCACATCGCCGATGGATTGGCCCACCACCAGCGGCGCCGCGTCTTCGAGCGTGGCGCGAATCTTCTCGCCGCCCGGCACTTCACCGACGCCGGTGCGGCCGGCGCTGTCGGTCAGGATCAGCAGGTTGCGCGTGAAAAACGGGCCGTGCGCGCCCGACAGGTTCATCAGCATGCCGTCGCGGCCGGCGACGGGGATGGCTTGCAATCGGGTGACGGTGGGCGCTGTGCTCATGGTCGTATGAGTGGAGATAGCCGCAGCGCGCAAGGCGCCACAATCAAGTCATCGTACAACTTGCCGGCGCCGTGTCAAGCCCCCGCCGCGCGCCGGCGCAGCGCGTCCTGCGGGGTGAACCTGGGCCCGCGTTCGGCGCGCCTTGCTGTTGGCCAGGTGGGTGCGCATGGCCGCGCGCGCGCCCTCGCTGTCTTGCGCGGCGATGGCGTCGAACAGGCTTTCGTGCTCGCCGTGCACGCGCCGCAGGTACTCGCGCCGCTCGTCGGTCAGCGGCACCGGCGCGTCGAGGCGGGCCCGCGGGATCATCGACGCGCCGAGGGCGGCCAGCAGCTCGGCGTAGTGCGGGTTCTGCGTCGCCCGTGCGACCTCGAGGTGGAAGCGAAAGTCGGCGGCCACCGCGTCGCGGCCGGCGCGCACCGCGGCCGTGAAGTCGTCGAGCGCGGCCCGCATCTCGCGCAGGTTGGCCTCGCTGCGCCGCTGGGCGGCCAGCGATGCCGCTTCGGTCTCGACGCCGATGCGCAACTCGAGCATCGCGATCACGTCGTGCAGCGTCGCCAGTTGTTCGGGCGCGATGCGAAACGGCGCCGCGTCGCCGGGGCCGACGACGAAGGTGCCGATGCCGTGGCGCGTGAGCACCTGGCCGGCGGCTTGCAGCTTCGACAGCGCTTCGCGCACGACGGTGCGGCTGATGCCGAAGCCGGTCATGATTTCGGCCTCGGTGGGCAGCTTCTCGCCGGGCGGCAGGCGGCCGTCGCGGATGCGGTCGCCGAGCGACTCGACCAGGTCGTCAGCCAGGTTGCGGGTGCGACGCAAGACGTGCGGCGCGGCGGGGACTGTTCTTGAAGTCATGGATCAGCGTAAACCCTGTGACCGACGGCTTGACGGTGCGGGCTGTTCGATCAAAAATGCAGTTGTACGACAACTGATGACTGTGTTCGTCAGTGGCGATGGTGCCGCAAGCGCCGCCGCAGATCAAGCCCGGTCAATCACTCCCAGCCCAACACCACGCGCTCGCCATGCTGCCGACACCCGCTTCGCCGATCCGTTTTCGCCGCCTGCTGCTCACCGGGGCCGCCGGCAACTTGGGCCAGGAGCTGCGGCCGCGCCTCGCAGCCTATTGCGAGACGCTGCGCCTGTCGCACCGCAAGGAGTTCGGACCGGCGGGCAAGGGCGAGGAGATCGTGCTGGCGTCGCTCGAAGACAAGGCGCAGATGACGGCGCTGTTGAAGGACGTCGATGCCGTCGTCCACATGGGCGGCGTGTCGACCGAGAAGACCTGGGAGTCGATCCTCGCCGGCAACATCGTCGGCATGGTCAACCTGTACGAAGCGGCGCGCGCGAACAACGTCAAGCGCATCGTCTTTGCCAGCTCGAACCACGTCACCGGCTTCTATCGCCAAGACGAGGTGATCACGCCGCAAGACCCGGTGCGCCCCGACGGCTTCTACGGTTTGTCAAAAGCCTTCGGCGAAAACCTGGCGCAGTTGTACTGGAGCAAGCACGGCATCGAGACGGTGAGCCTGCGCATCGGCTCGTCGTACACCGAACCCAAAGACCGCCGCATGCTCGCCACCTGGATGAGCTACGACGATACCGAGCGCCTGATCGTCGCGGCGCTGACGGCGCCGGTGGTCGGCCACAGCATCGTCTACGGCATGAGCGACAACGCAACGGTGTTCTGGGACAACACGAGCGCCAGGCACATCGGCTACCGCCCGCAAGACAGTTCGGACAAGTACCGAGCCGCAACCGAGGCGCGCCAGCCCAC
>JANMHY010000395.1:0-8966 GCA_031375525.1 Burkholderiales bacterium | reverse complement strand
CGGCCTCCTGGTTGGCGCGCTTCAGCGCGTCGATCACTCGGTTGTGCGACAGGCCGTAGGCCGCGAGGCGATCCGGGTCGAGCACCACCTGGTACTGGCGCACCATGCCGCCGACGCTCGCCACCTCGGCCACGCCTTCGACCGTCTTCAGCTCGAAGCGCAGGAACCAGTCCTGCAGCGCGCGCAACTGGCCGGCATCGAGCTTGCCGCTGCGATCGACAAGCGCGTATTGGAAGATCCAGCCGACGCCGGTGGCATCGGGCCCGATCGCCGGCTTGGCGTTGACAGGCAATCGCGACGTGACCTGGCTCAACACCTCGACCACGCGCGAGCGCGCCCAGTACAGATCGGTGCCGTCGGCAAACAGCACATACACGAACGAGTCGCCGAAGAACGAGTAGCCGCGCACGGTCTTGGCACCAGGCACAGAGAGCATCGTGGTGGCCAGCGGGTAGGTCACCTGGTCTTCGACGAGGCGCGGCGCCTGGCCCGGCCACGGCGTGCGGATGATGACCTGCACGTCCGACAAGTCGGGCAGCGCATCGACGGGGGTGCGCATCAGCGCTACGACGCCCCAGGCGCTGACCATCGCGGTGGCGAGCAGGACGAGGAAGCGGTTGGCGATCGACCAGCGGATCAGGCGCGCGATCATGGTTTGTTGCCCTCGCTGCGGTTCAAGCGCGTCTCGACGGCCTTCAGGCTCGCTTCGGAATCGATCAGGAACTGCGACGACACGACGACGCGCTGGCCTGCCGTCAAACCCTTGCGTATCGCGGTCTGCCCGCCGCTCTCGATGCCGGTCTCCACCTCGACCGGCCGGAAGCGCCCGCCGTCTTCGGCCACCATCACCACCGAGCGCGTGCCGGTCTGGATCACGGCGTCGCTCGGCACGAGCAGCACCTTGTCGGCTCGCAGGTCGGCAAAGCTCATCGACACCGTCATACCGGGCACGAGCCGCATGCCGGCGTTGTTGAGCTCGACACGCGCCTTGATCGTGCGCGTGGTCGGGTTCACGTCGGGCAGCAGCGCTTGCACGCGGCCCGTGAAGGCCAGGCCCGCCAACGCCGGTGTCGTCGCACGCACCGGCGTGCCGGGCTTGAGCAGCGCAGCCTGGCTCTCCGGCACTTCGGCCTGCGCCCACACGGTGCTCAAGCCGGCGATGCGCACCAGCGACGCGCCCGCGCTCACTGCCATGCCTTCGCGCGCCATCACCTCGGCGATCAGGCCGCCGATCGGCGCGCGCACGGTGGCGCGGGCCTGCACGCGCCCGCTCTGCTCGACTTGCGCGATCTGCGCCTCGACCATGCCGGCCAACAGCATGCGTTGTCGCGCGGCATCGACCAGCGGCGCCATGTCGCTCGATGTCGAGCGCCGCAACGACAGGAATTCTTCCTGCGCCGCCACCCAGTCGGGCACGAACAGATCGGCCACCGGCGCGCCGGCGGCAATGCGATCGAATTGCGCGCGTGCGTAGAGTTTTTCCACGACGCCGGCTGCGCGCGCGGCAACGATGGCTTGGTCGCGCTCGTTCCACGCGATGTTGCCGACCGCGCTGACCTTCAGCGCGATCGTGCCTTCGCTGACAACCGCTGTTGCCAGGCCGAGGTTCTGCTGCACGCGCGGACTCACGGTCACCGTGCCCGTGTCGCCGCCGCCCGCGCCGGCATAGACCGGCACCAGCATCATGTCCATGAACGGCGACTTGGCCGGCGCGTCGAAGCGTTTGCCGGGCACCATCGGGTCGTGGTAGTACAGCACCTCGCGGCCGGTGGACGGGTCCATGTCGCCAGCCTTCAGGCCGTCCTTGATGTGGCGCTTGGTGGCGGCTTCGCCTTGCGGGATGGTCCACGCCGACGGATCGGCAGTGGCGGCCGAGGTCGCAGCCGGCGCGGCGGCCATGTTCCAGCCGCGGTTCATGCCGAAGAAGTAGGCGCCGATACCGGTGCCGGCGAGCGCCGCCAGAACGGCCACGCTGATCGAGACAGTGTTTCTTTTCATGGTGTGGCTCCGGCAAACACGGTGTTGAGTTGCGCCCAGGCGCGCGCGGCGTCGGTGTCGAGTTGCAGGCGATCGATGCGCGCGCTGAGTTCGGCGCGGCGCGCTTCGAACAGCACGGCGAGCGTGCCGGTGCCGGCGCGGTAGGCCGACAGGGCTTGGCGCGTTCGCTCCTCGGCCAGCGGCAACAGTTCTTTCTCATGCCGCGCGCCGCGGTCGAGCGCACTCAGCCATTCGGCTTCGAGCGCGGCGCGGCGTGCGCGCTGCTCGCGCCGCGCTTCTTCCTGCTCGGCGCGTGCGCGCTCGAGGGCGGCGCTGCGCGCGGCCACCTCGCGGTCCTGCCGGTCGGCGCTCGACGTGGTCAGCGGCACCGACAGCGTGAGGCTGACCATGTTCGAGAACTGCGGCCCGCGCTGGCTGAACATCAGCTCGGCGCCCCAGTCGGCGCGGCGTTCGCTGCGCGCAGTGGCGACGTCGGCCTCGGCGCGCGCGATGTCACGCGACAGCGTGGCCAGCATCGGCGTCGCGTCGATCGGCACGTTCGGGCGCGCCGGGCTTCTCACGTCGGGCCGCTCGCCGAGGGCCCACTGCGCGGCCTCGGCGCCGACATAGCGTTCGAGCATCGCCTGCGACTGGGCGATGCGCGCCTGCACGCCGGCCATGCGGTCGCCGTGCGTGGCGAGTTCGGCGCGTGCCGCGAGCACATCGGCGAGCGTGCCGCGCCCGCCGCGGTACGCGGCCTCGGCGGCGTCCAACGCCAGCCGGTTCTGCTCGTGCTGCTGCGCCAGCAAGGCGTGCAAGCGTTCGAGGTCATGCCGTTCGAGCCAGGCCAGCGCGGTGGCCTGCCGGATCGCAGCTTGGCGCTCGTTGCGCTGCGCCATTGCGACTGCGGCCTCGGCTTCGAAGCCGGCGGCGCGCGCGCGCCGCTTGTCCTCGCGCGTGAACTCGCGCGCGACGCCGATGTTGCGCATCGTCATGAAGTCGCGCGTCAGGCTGAAGCGGTCCGGCCCGTCGATCGGCAGGTTGGCGACGCCGACGCGCAGCACCGCGTCGGGCAACTGCGCCGCGGCGACGGCGCGCTCGCGCGCGGCGCTGGCCACGGCGTCTTGCGCGCGCAGCGCGGGCGCTTGCTCGGTGGCGCGGCGCAGCGCGTCGTCGAAGGTGAGTCGTGGTGATTGCGCAGCGGCGGCCGCACTGAGCAGGCCGAGGGTCAGCGCCAGCAGCGCGCGCCGGCAAGACAAGGATCGTTGCATGGTGGTTCCCGACAGACATCGCTGCCGATGGCAGCAAGCCAGGCGCACGGTTGCACGCCGCGCGCCTGCACGATGGTCAGGAACGCTTCAATCCCGGTGGCGGCCGAAGGTGATCCACAACGGCGGTGGCCGCGTGCGCAGTGGCGCGCGGCGCACGGCCGGGCGCGTCTGCAGCGGCAGCGCAAACGACAGCAGCAGCGCCGCCCACAGCGGCGCCGCGGCAGCGAAGTCGATCGGCGAACGCTTGCCGTCCAGGCCCTGCGCATCGCCTTGCACGAAGGCCTTGCACAAGGCCGGCGAGTCGCGGTCCATTTGCTCGCAGGGCGTTTTTTCCACCACGGCCGCGCTGGTCGTCAGCTGAGGGCAGCGGTAAAAGGCCAGCGCGGCTTGCGCGCACAGCAAGGCAGCAAGCGCTAACAGAACCACGCTCGCACGCGAGCGGCGCAATCCGCGCAAGACGTCGTTGATGCCCGACACGCGCCTCATCGCTCGAGATGCGACGCCGCCAGACCGCGCGCCATCGGGCCGAGTTGGCGCACGCCGTCGGCCACGGCATAGAGCGCTGCGAGCGCCGCAAAAGCGCAAGGCGCCCACGGTGCCCATTGCAGCGCCGCCAGCAGAGCGGCTGGCGCGCCGAGCGCAGCCACCGCATGCGTCAGCGTGACCTCGCGCCACGCCAGCCCGCCGAGCGCCACGACCGGTGGCAACACCCAGGCCAGCATCGGCAAGCTCGTTTCGCCCCTGGGCCACCAGCCGAAGAAGACGCTGCCGGTGTGTGCCGCGAGCAGGCTGCCTGCGACCAGCAGGAGCGCGCCACCGATCAGGCAGCGCAACCAGGCATGCACGCGATCGGGCGTGGCGTCGAGCCGATCGCTTTGGTCGGCGCAGAGCAGCAGCACGCCGGCAGCCAGCAACGCGCAGTCACGCATTGCCACGCCGGCGGCGAGCAGAAGTCCGGCACGCAGGCTGCTGCTCATGGGTGCTGGCACCGCGACCACGGCACTTGATCCTGCCGTCCTACAGGCGGCGGGCTGTGCTGTGAATAGATTGCTGCTGTCGTCACGTTCAGGAGATACCGATGAACTTCACCCCGAAAGCCGTCAAGGCACTCAGCCTTGCATCTCTGGCCACTGCGCTGTGCTTCGCGTCTGTGGCCGCGCCAGCGCAGACCGCCGTGGCCCCCGCCGCGAGCATGCCTGCGGGCCAGATGCAGCACAAGGGGTCCGCTGGCGCTTCCGGCGCGAAGGACATGAAATCTTCGATGATGATGGGCATGGAGAGCATGCAGAAGATGCCCGCGTCGGGCGATACCGACAAGGACTTCGCGATGATGATGAAGATGCACCATCAACAAGCGCTCGACATGGCCGAGATGGAACTGGCGCAAGGCAAGTCACCGGAAATGAAGACGATGGCGAAGAAGATCATCGCGGCGCAGAAGAAGGAGATTGCGCAGTTCGATCGCTGGCTGGCGAAGCAGAAGTGACCTTCGGTGTTGCGCGCAGGCGCAACGCATTGAAGATCACCGAGGCCGAACTCAGGCTCATCGCCAGCGCGGCGATGATCGGCGACAGCAGCCAGCCGGTGGCCGGGCAAAGCCCAGCGCGATCAGCGTGCACATGTTCGGGCTGCGGTGGACGACCGACTGCGCGCCGCGCACGAAGAACGGCGCGCCCGTCCAGGTCGACCGGCTCGGCGTTCTCGCCTTCCTCGAGCGTCGGCAGCACCGGCTCGAGCGTCATGCCGCACTTGGGGCAGTGGCCCGGCCGGTCCTGGCGGATCTCCGGGTGCATCGGGCAGGTGTAGACCGCGCCGGCGGTCGTCGCTGCTGCCGACACGGGAGGGCTTCGAGCGGGGCGGTGGTGGGCGCGGGCATTCATGCGGTTCGTCCTCAAGGCAGGCCGCAGCGTCCGCCACGCGGCCGCTTCGGGTCTGCCAACGCCAAGATAGACCTTGCCATCATGGGAAGGTCAAGCGGCGGGGCGCCGGACGCAACGGCTCATCGAACGACCTTCAGGTCGGTCACGGTGAACTTGCCGGCCTCGTTGACGGCCTTGAACTTCACCTTGTCGCCGGGCTGAAGGCTGTCCAGCACGGCCTTGTCCTTGACGACGAACACCATCGTCATGCCGGGCATGTCGAGGTTCTTGATCTCGCCGTGCTTGAGCGTGATCTTCGATTGCGCCTTGTCGATCTTGCGCACTTCGCCGTCGGTCATGTCGGCGTCTTGCGCCAACGTCGAAGCCGAGAAGACGACCAGCGCCGCGGAGGCCAACAGGCGTTTGAGGGAAATGAACATGATGTTCCTTTCAAGAAAAAGAGAGGTCGCGATCACGCGCTGACGACGATCTTGCCGACCATGCCAGCCTCGTAGTGGCCGGCGATCAGGCAGGCGAATTCGAACTCGCCGGCGCGGTTGAACTTCCAGACGATTTCGGACTTGCCGCCGACGGCGACGTGCGCCATCCACGGCGCGTCGTGCTCCATGTTCGGGAACTTCTTCATCAGCTCGTAGTGCTCGGCGTTCTCTTGCTTGGTGCCGATCACGAACTCGTGCAGCACGCGGCCGTTGTTGCTGGCGGTGAAGCGCAGCGTCTCGCCGAGCTTGGCCTCGATGCGATCGGGGCTGAAGCGCATCGTGTCGAGCATCCTGCAGTCGATGGTGCGCTTCACGTCCTTGGCGTCGCCGGCGATGCCCCAGTCCTTCTGTTCCTTCTCGACCGGGCCGGCCTTCTTGGCGTGGGGTTTGTCGGAGTGGGCCGATGCGGCGCGGGCCAAGGTCAACAGACCCGTGCCGAGGGCGGCGCCGAGCATCTTGCGTTTGCTGTGCTGCTTCAAGATTCATCTCCTTTAGAAAACGTGCCGAGGGCGAGATAGCTGGTGCCGGCGTGCCAGGTGCCGACGAGCGCGAACTCGCGGCTCAGGGCTTCGAGGCGCATCCATGGCGCTGCGAGGCCGTGATAGGTGGTGAGGTAGCGCCGGGCGCGCCACATCACGAAGAGGTTGATCGGCCAGCCCCACCACCAGGGCAGGGTGCGCATGCCGAGCAGCGCGTAGCGCGCGCCCGGCTTGGCCATGCGCGCCAGCGCCGCCACGGCTTCGGGTTGCTGAATGACGTCGTGCGTGAACGAGAACAGCAGGGCGTCGGCCTGGTCTGCCAAGACCACGTCCTGCACCGCGGCGACTTCGATGCGCGCTTGCGCCAGGCCCGCGCTGCGCAAACGCTCGCGCGCCCGGGCCGCCATCTGCGGCGACAACTCGATGCCGATGACGCGGCCGTGCGGCCCGACGGCACGCGCCAGCGCTGCCGTTGTCACGCCGGTGCCGCAGGCGACATCAATCACGGTGTCGCCGGGCCGCAGCGCCAGCTTGTCGATGGCCAGTGCGCGCAGCGGCTCGATGCGGTGGCAGGTCGCGTCGTAGCCGCTGGCCATGTCGGCATAGCGGGCCCGCGCCAGCGACGCGTCGGGTCGCCGGTGCAGGTTGGAAAGGAAGTCGAGGGCTGTCATCTTCATCTTGCGCTGCGCCGTCAGTGGCCGCTGTGGCCTTGGGGTTTTCGCACGGTGACTTCGATGTTGGTCTTCGTCGCGGGCTGGGCCGGCGGCTGGGGCGCGGCGGCAATGGCGCCTTTCCACTCCGAGGCCAACGTGCCCGGCGGATGCTTGAACCAGCCCGGGTCTTTGTAGTCGCCCGCCTTCTGATCCTTGCGCACCTTGATCACGCTGAACATGCCGCCCATGCCGATGTTGCCGAAGGGGCCGTCGCCGGTCATCATCGGCGCGGTGTTGTCGGGCAGCGGCATTTCCATTTCAGTCATGTCGTGCATGCCGCCCTCGCTCATCGCCATGTAGTCGGGGATCAGGTTCGTGATCTGCTTGGCCACGCCGCGGTGATCGACGCCGATCATCGTCGGCACGTTGTGGCCCATCGCGTTCATCGTGTGGTGGCTCTTGTGGCAGTGAAACGCCCAGTCGCCTTCCTCGTCGGCGACGAACTCGAGCTGGCGCATCTGGCCGACGGCGATGTCGGCCGTGACCTCCGGCCAGCGCGAGGCGCGCGGCGTCGGCCCGCCGTCGGTGCCGGTGACGGTGAACTCGTGGCCGTGGATGTGGATCGGGTGGTTTGTCATCGTCAGGTTGCCGATGCGGATGCGCACCTTGTCGTTCTTCTTCACCACCAGCGGGTCGATGCCGGGATAGACGCGGCTGTTCCAGCTCCACAGGTTGAAGTCGACCATCGTCATGATCTTCGGCGTCGCGCTGCCGGGTTCGATGTCGTAGGCGTTGAGCAGGAAGCAGAAGTCGCGCTGCGCTTCGTCGATCAGCGCATGCTTCTGCTTCGGATGCGTGACCCAGAAACCCATCATGCCCATCGCCATCTGCACCATCTCGTCGGCATGCGGGTGGTACATGAAGGTGCCGGGCCGGCGGGCGACGAACTCGTAGACGAAGGTCTTGCCCGGCGCGATGGCGGCTTGAGTCAGGCCCGTCACGCCATCCATGCCGTTGGGCAGGCGTTGGCCGTGCCAGTGCATGCTCGTCACTTCGGGCAATCGGTTGGTGACGAACAGGCGCACGCGGTCGCCTTCCACCACCTCGATCGTCGGCCCCGGGCTCTGTCCGTTGTAGCCCCACAGGTGGGCCTTGAAGCCGGGCGACATTTCGCGCACCACCGGCTCGGCGACCAAGTGAAACTCCTTGACGCCGTTGTTCATGCGCCAGGGGCAGGTCCAGCCGTTTAACGTGACCACCGGGTTGTACGGGCGGCCGCTGTTCGGCACCAGCGGCGGCATCGTGTCGGGTTTGTCTTGAATGACGGGCTCGGGAAGCGCGGCCATGGCGGCCTTGCTGACGGCGGTGGCGGCTATGGCGGAGGCGCCGATGAAGTTGCGTCGGGAAACCATGGTCTGTGTTCTTTCAGTGCGCAGCGTCGCCGCCGGCCATCGGTGCGGCGGGACCGGCGCTCATCGCGGCCAGCGACGGCTTGCCGATCAGCGCCATGTCGAGGTCGGCTTCGGCCAACCAGAAGTCGCGCTGCGCGTCGATCGCGGCGTTGACGCTCATGATCTGCAGGCGCGCATCGGCGAGCAGATCGAAGACGCCGATCAGCATGCCGTTGTAGCGCAGCACGTTCTCGTCCTGGACGCGCTTTCTCAGCGGCACGATCTCATCGCGGTGGTGGCGGGCGATGTCGAAGGCGCTGCGGTACGCGCCATAGGCTTCGCGGACTTCGGAGCGCGCGTCGATCGCGGCCTGCTCGGCGCGCAGCAGCGCCTGGCGTTGCACATGCTCGGCTTGTGTGGCCGCTGCGCCGCCGTCGAAGAGGGGCAGCGTGAAGCCGAGTTCCCAGCCGCGCCGTGTCGGTTTTTCGTTCGAGCTGTTGCGCTCGAGGCCGAGCTCGAGGTCGCCGACCCAGCGCGACGTGCGCGCCAGCCCGAGCTGCGCCGCGCCTTGTTGCGCCGCCAATCGCGCGCCCTGCACGTCGAGCCGCTCGGCCAGCGCAGTGCGCTCGACATCGGGCAGGTCCTTGGCCTGCGCCGGCAGGTCGGGCAGGCGCTCGGGCAACAGCAAGGCCGTCTGCGGGCCCCACAGGCCGAGGACACGTGTCAGCCGCTCGCGTGCGGCGCGCTCGGCCTGCTCGGCGCGCGCCACGCCGAGCGCCGCGTCGGCGTAGAAGGCCTGTTCGCGTGAACGTTGCAGCGTGCTGAAGTTGCCGACC
>JANMHY010000371.1:0-1672 GCA_031375525.1 Burkholderiales bacterium | reverse complement strand
GGCGATTTTTTCAGCTGCGCATGAACACCACCGAGATCTTCCGGATCGCGATGTTCGTGATCTTCGCGGTGCCTTACCTCGTCTGGCGTCTGGGCCGCACCGACTACTGGGCGCCGCGGGTGGTGGTTCAGATCATCACCGGCATCGTGCTCGGCCCCGGCGTGCTCGGTGCGGCGTTTCCCGCGTACTACAAATTCGTTTTCAACCCGCAGGTCGTCACGGCGTTGAACGGCGTCGCCTGGTGGGCGGTGATGTTGTTCGTCTGGATCGCCGGCATCGAGCTCGACTTGCGTCAGGCCTGGCAGCGCCGCGGCGAGACCGGCCTCACCGCCGGGCTGGCGCTCGGCGCGCCGCTGGCGCTGGGTTGCGCGGCCGCGCTGCTGTTGCCGGGCAGCGGTTGGCGCGGGCCGCTCGGCGCGCATTGGCAATTCCTGCTCGGCATCGGCATGGCCTGCGCGGTGACGGCGCTGCCGATCCTGAATCTGTTGATGGAGAAGCTGCATATCCTGCGCCAGCCGCTCGGCCAACGCATCCAGCGCTATGAGAGTCTCGATGACATCGCGATCTGGGGCGTGCTGGCGCTGATCCTGCTCGACTGGCAACGCGTTGGCCGCCAAGCCGCGTTCCTGGCGCTGTTCGCGCTCGCCGCTGCGGCCGTGCGCTGGGCGCTGCCGCGGCTGCCCGAGCGTGACCGCTGGTACATCGCCGTCGTCTGGCTGGCCGCCATCGCCTTTGGCGCCGACTGGTCCGGCCTGCACTTCATGGTCGGCGCGTTTCTCGCCGGCGCGGTGCTCGACGCTGACTGGTTCGATCAGCGCGAGATGGATCAACTGCGCCACCACGTGCTGCTGGTGCTGATGCCGGTGTTCTTTCTCTCCACCGGTCTGCGCACCACGTGGGCGGTGGGCGGCGCCTCGGTGTTCGTGGCCGCAGCGATCCTGCTCGTGGCTTCGGTCGCCGGCAAGCTCGCTGGTGTGGGCCTGGCCGGCAAGCTGCTCGGCTGGACGCGCGATGAAACCTGGACCATCGGCTGGCTGCTGCAGACCAAGGCGCTGATCATGATCATCTTCGCCAACGTGCTGCTCGACAAACAGATCATCAGCGCCGACACCTTCACCGCGCTGCTGATCATGGCCGTGGCCAGCACGATGCTGACGGTACCGGTGGTGACGCCGTTGCTGCGGCGGCTGGATCTTCAGACGTCCCGTCGCGCCGGCGACTGATCGGACGGCGGCGTCAGCACGCCCTGCAGCTGCTCGCGCGACGCGATGTCGAGCTTTTGGTACGCATGCGTGAGGTGGACCTCGACGGTGCGCAGCGTGACGAACAGCGTCTGTGCGATCGCGCGGTTGCTCATGCCGGCGGCGGCCAGCCGTGAGACGCGCAACTCGCTCGCACTCAGCGCCTCGATGCCGCTGCGCACCATGCGGCGCGGCCGCGCGCCGCTGGCCAGCAGTTCCTCGCGCGCCCTGGCGGCCAGCGGCGCCGCGCCGCAGCGGTGCGCGAGTTCCATCGCCGCGTGCAGCGGCTCGCGCGCTGCGCTCGGCTGACCGGCTCTGCGCATCGCCGCGCCGAGCTCGAGCAGCGAGCGTGCGTGTTCGAGCTGCGCACCCGACGGCGCCAGCAGCGCCACGCTCTCGCGCAGCCGTTCGATGGTGCGCGCGCCGGGCTC
>JANMHY010000349.1:0-4981 GCA_031375525.1 Burkholderiales bacterium | reverse complement strand
CCCGTCGCAGTGCCAATTGCTGCGTTGCTGCTGCTTTGTGCCTGCGCCACGCCGCCGAACACCGCCGTGCTTCGGTTTGAGTCTGTTCCTTCTGCAGCAGCGGTACTGTCCCCAGGCGGAGTGATGCTGGGTGTGACGCCGTTCTCGATCAACCTTCCGCTGAAACAGGACCAGATTGTCGCGAGTGCCGTGCGACTCGGGACCGGTACTGCAGTCTGGAGCAGTGGTGCAACAGTGCAAGTCAATTTTGACTTCAAACTGAATGGCCTGAGTTCAGGCACTGTCCGGTGGGACATACAGCGCCCCAACGCTGCCCCCGGCCTTTTGGCAGACGTCAAGTTTGCCGAAGATCGTGCGCGACAGGCCCGCGCCGATGCAAATGAGGGTTGGGGTGTTTTGGCTGACCTTGTCCGCGAACAGAATCGACAGCGTGCCTCGTTGCCACGGATCAATGACCCGCTTGCGTCTCCAACAATCGGAAGACCATCCATCGAGTGCACTTCCAAGTCGGTTTGGCCGAACGAAGTGCAAACCACCTGCAAGTAGCGTTCGGATGTTTCTTGCCATACATCTTGTCGGCTGGCCATATCAGCCCGAGCAAAATGGCACTGGCCCGAACCCGCAATCGAAGAAGTCGCTGCCGATCGCATGGCGCGATGCGCCACCCTCACACCGCCAACAACCCCCACTGCAACGCCACCAGCGTCAGCTCCGACTGGTTGCTCGCACCGAGCTTCTGCTTGACGTGGTACAGGTGCGTGCCGACGGTGCTCGGTGAGAGCTTCAGGTCTTCGGCGATCTGCGCCACGGTCTTGCCGCGGGCGAGTTGAATGAAGACCGAGAACTCGCGTTCGCTCAGCATGTCGGCGGGGCTGCTTTCGCCTTTGACCTGCGCCATCGCCAGCGCGCGCGCGGTCAGCGTGTCGATGTACGGCTCGCGTGCAGCGACCGCAGTCACGGCCGCGAGCAGGGCATCGGGTGCGCTGCGCTTGGCGAGATAACCGAGCGCGCCAGCACGCAGCACACGCCGAGGATGGGCAGTGTCCTCATGCGCCGACAGCGCCAGGATGCGCACCTTGGCGTCTTGTGCGACCAGGCGGCGCACGGCTTCCAAGCCGCCCATGCCGGGCATCGACAGGTCCATCACCAAGACGTCGGGCTTGATGCGCGCGTACTCGGCGCAGGCCTGCTCGCCGGTCTCGCACTCGGCCACGACTTCGATGCCGGCGTTGGCCAGCAGCATGCGAAAGCCCATGCGCACCAGCGCGTGGTCGTCGACCAGCATGACGCGGATCGTCATGATGCGACAGTTTCCTCGACCGACACCGGCACGCGCACGTGCAGTTGCACGCCTCGTGGTGCGTTGGCCTCCAAGCGCAATTCGCCACGCAGGTTCTCGACGCGCTCTACCAGCCAGCGCAGGCCGTAGTGGCCGGGGCGCTGCCAGCCTTCAGCAGGCAGGCCGCTGCCATCGTCGTGGAGCGACAGGCTCACCGCGTGTTCATCGGCCCGCACCGCCAGCCGCAAGTGCTGGGCTTGGCCGTGGCGCAAGGCATTGGTGATGCCCTCTTGTGCCGCGCGGTACAGCGTCAGCGCGACTTCGGCGGACAGCGGCGTGTTGCCGAGCGCGATGTCGGTGTCGATGGCCACGCCGGGCTGGCTCTTGCGCGTGCGCTCCACCAGATCAGCCAGCGCTTCGGCCAGGCCCAAGCTGTCGAGCACCAGCGGTGTCAGCCGCGGGATGATGCCGTGCATGGCGTCGTACAGACGCGAGGACTCGTCGGCGATCACGCGCGCGGCCTGCTGCGCCTGGGCATCGACGCCGCTGCTGCGCTGCGCGATCGACAGCGCCATGCTGCGCATCGCCGTCACCGACTGGCCGAGCTCGTCGTGCAGCTCGCGCGCGATCAGGCGGCGCTCGGCTTCCACATGCTGGTCGATCCAGCGCGTCAGTTCGCGATTCGCCGAAAGTTGCAGCTCGGCGCGCACGGCTCGGCGCTCGGTGTCGATATGTCCCTGCAGCTCGCCGACCATGCGGTTGAACGCGCCGCCGATGGCCGCGGCCTCGGTGCCGGCCAGGCGTGGCAGCGCCACGTCGAAGCGGCCGGCTTGCAGCTTGTTGAGCGCGGCCACGATCTCGCCGAAGGGCCGCACCGCGCGGCCGACCAGCCAGAAGACGAGCGCGTTGACGGCGACGAGCAGCGCCAGCGCGATGCCGGACAACTGGACCGTGTCTTCCCAGGCATCGAGCGCGGCGCGCGAGGCGTTGGCGCGCACGATCAGTTTGCCGTCGGGGAAGTCGATGGCCTGCGTCACCGGCGTTGGCGTGATCAGGCGCTCGAACCACGCCGGCGCATCGCGGCCAGCCTTGTAGGGCGAGGGCGGCGAACGGTAGAGCTCCTCGCCATTGGCACCCTGCAACGTGATGTCGGTCGAGCGCACGCGGCCGACGCCTTGCAGAAAGCCCACCAGCGCCGGCGTGCCCTGCGCCGCGTAGCGCCACGACATGCGCTCGAGCAGTTGCGTCGCCACGCGGTTGGCAGCGACCACTTCTTCATGCACCGACTCACGCAGGCTGCGCCATTGCAGCGTCATCACCGCGGCGGTGAAGAGCACGGTCAGCAGGCCGACGATGAGGTTGATCTTCAGGCGCAGCGTCATGGCGTGAAGCGGCCGTGGGCAGCGTAGTGGTCGAGCGCATCGATCGTGGCCGAAATCATCGCCGGGTGCGCAGCGTCATGACCGCCGTCGTCGATCCAGCGCAGATCGCTGTGCGGCAGCCGCTCATGCAGCGCCTGCGCGCCTTCGGCGCGGCAGACGCGGTCGTCGCGGGCGTGCAGCAGCAGTGTCGGCACGCGCGGCAGGGCTTCGGCGCGCTCCAACACGGTCGGCGCGGTGAGCCAGCAGTGATTGATCAGGTAGTGGCTCTGGACGCGGTAGCGCGCGATGTGCGTGGCGATGGGCGTGTCGGTGGTGCTCGCCGTGCCGGCCAAGGCGTGCTCCCAACGCGACCACGCCCGTGCGGCGCGCGCCGCGGCTTCGCCGTCGCTTTGTGCGAACACACCCGCCAGCCAAGGCAGCAGCGCAGCGCGCTGCGCGGCCGGCGCCACGTCTGCAAAGTAGTCCCATGCAGCCGGTTGGTGGAAGAACCCCTTGATGTCTTCGCGCCGCGCCAGAAAGCTTGCGCGCAGCAGCAGCGCCGTCGCCACCTCAGGCTCGGCTGCCGCGTGCGCCACGGCGAGCGCAGCCCCCCACGAGCCGCCGGCGACGAGCCAGCGCGCGATGCCGAGGTGCTGGCGCACAAAGCGCAGGTCGTCGAGCAGGTCGGGGGTTGTGTTGTGATCGATCGCACCCAGCGGCTGGCTGCCACCCGCGCCGCGCTGGTCGATGCAGACGATGCGAAAGCGCTGCGGGTCGAACACGCGCCGCAGCAGCGGCGAGCATCCCGAGCCCGGTCCGCCGTGCAGCACGACGGCGTCGATGCCACCGTCGCAGCCGAACTCCTGAATCTGCAGCACATGACCACCGGCGACCGGCAGCGCATGGCTGCGCAGGGGCGGTGTGTCGGCATACAGGGGCAGGGCGCTCACGCCGGGATGGTAGAGGCAGGTTAGTCTGCCTTTTCATGAAAATCATGAGCCGCGAATCATGGTGCGGCGGCTGTGCAGACCTGCCGCATGGCACGACCATCAGGCGTGGGACGAATCATCCCCGCGAGCACCGTGCGGTGCCCGTGCCACTCAACTGACCCTTCAAGGAGACCCCAGCATGACATGGCAAACCCCGGCAGCGACCGACCTGCGTTTCGGCTTCGAAATCACGATGTACGTGGCGGCCCGCTGAGCGACTGACCCTGAGTTGCCGCCGCAGCCCCCTGCGGCGGCACTTTCGTTTCTACACTACCGTTCATGGCACCCCCTGGCTCACTCCGTTCGCAGCCCCCCGAGGGGGTGGTAGTGCCCTTCGGGCGGCCGGGCGGGCACTGATGCGCATCACCGTTCTGGGCTCGGCCGCGGGTGGCGGGTTTCCGCAGTGGAACTGCAATTGCCGCAATTGCAAGGGCGTGCGCAGCGGCGCGGTCAATGCGAAGCCGCGCACGCAATCTTCGATCTTCGTGCGCAACGACGCCGACATCGACGGCGTGCTCTTCAACGCCTCGCCCGACATCCTGGAGCAGATTCGCTCGCACCCCGTGCTGCAACCGGCGCGCGCGGTGCGTGACACCGCGATTGCCGGGGTCGTGCTGATGGACGGGCAGATCGACCATGCGACGGGCCTCTTCATGCTGCGCGAGCGCGGCGTGCCGCTGCCGCTGTGGTGCACCGACCCGGTGATGCAGGATTTGAGCGAAGGCATGCCGGTGCTGCGCGTGCTCGGCCACTACTGCGGCGTGCAGCGCGAGCGCATCGTGCCTGATGGCTCGTCGTTCTCGATTCCCGGCGTCGCTGGTTTGAGCCTGCGTGCGTTCGCGCTCGACAGCAAGGCCGCGCCGTACTCGCCGCACCGCGAGGCGCCGGTGCCGGGCGACAACGTCGGCATGCTGATCACCAACAGCGCCAACGGCCGCAGCGCGTTCTACGCGCCGGGGTTGGGGCAAATCACCCCGGCGCTGTTCGACATCATGTGCGCGGCCGACGCGGTGCTCGTCGATGGCACCTTCTGGACCGACGACGAGATGATCGGCATGGGCCTGTCGAAGAAGACCGCGCGCAGCATCGGCCACCTGCCGCAATCGGGTGCCGGGGGCATGATCGAGTGGCTCGACCAACTGCCCGCGCGCACGCGGCGCTTGCTGATCCACATCAACAACACCAACCCGATCCTCGACGAAGACTCGGCCGAGCGCGCGCTGCTGAAGCAGCACCGCATCGAAGTCTGCGAGGACGGCATGACGGTGGAGGTATGAACATGTCGGCGTGGAACCGCGAAGAGTTCGAAGCCAAGCTGCGCGAGCGCGGCCGCTCGTACCACATTCACCATC
>JANMHY010000333.1:0-2314 GCA_031375525.1 Burkholderiales bacterium | reverse complement strand
TAGTGACCCTGTCATCGCACCGGCGCTGGCGGCCGCAAAGGCGGTGGCGAGCATCTTGCCTTCGAGGCCGAGGTCGATCACGCCGGCGCGTTCGCTCAAGGTGCCGGCGAGCGCGCACAGGATCAGCGGCGTGGCCATGCGCAGCGTCGAGGCGAGCACGGTGCCGATGGTCAGGGCGATGTCATCCATGCGCGGTCTCGACTGAAACACGCGGCGCCGGCCGCAGTGCCAACCACAACCGCGTCAACCACGGCGCGGCCACCTGCGCCATCGCACCGGCAAACAAGACGATCAGCCCCTGCAGCGTGAACACCATGTCGCGCGAGAAGCCCTGGATCTCGAATGCCAGCTCGGCGCCGCCCTGGTACAGCGCGCCGAACAGCAGTGCCGACAACGCAATGCCGAGCGGATGGTTGCGCCCGATCAGCGACACCGCGATGCCGGTGAAACCGGCCCCGGCGACGAAGTCGGCAATCAGTCGGTTGTGCACCCCGCCGATCTCGTTGATGCCGACCAGCGCGGCCAGGCCGCCGGAGATGGCCATCGCAACGACGATCAGCGACTTCGGTTCGATGCCGGCATACAGCGCTGCTCCCGGCGAGCTGCCCACCGCGCGCAGCGCGTAGCCCAGGCGCGTGCGCCAGAGCAGCAACTGCACGCCGATCAGCGCGGCGATGACCAGCAGCACCGTGGCGTTGAGCGGTGTGCGCGGCCACTCGATGCCCAGCGCTGCGAGTAGCGCATGCATGCCCGGCATCTGTGCCGCGGGTCCGAAGGCGCGCGTCTCCGGCGACATGTTGCCGGGCTCCTTCAACACACCGACGAGCAGGTAGATCAGCAGCGACGAGGCGATGAAGTTGAACATGATCGTCGTGATGACGATGTGGCTGCCGCGCCAGGCTTGCAGCGCGCCGGGGATCGCGGCCCAGACCACGCCGAGGGCCATCGCCGACAGCACCATCGCCGGCAGCACGACCCACGCCGGCGCTGCCGGCCCGAGCGCGAGCGCGGCCAATCCAGCGCCGAGCCCACCCATGATGGCCTGCCCTTCGGCGCCGATGTTGAACAGGCCGCAGTGCAAGGCCACCGCCACCGCCAGGCCGGTGAAGACGAAGGTCGTCGCGTAATAGAGCGTGTAGCTGACGCCGGCCGCGCTGCCGAACGCGCCCTTGACGAGCAGCGTCAGCACCTGCAGCGGGCTCTGGCCGATGGCGACGAGCACGACGGCCGAGACCGCGAACGCGAGCGCGAGGTTGAACAGCGGCAGCACGACGAGGTCGATCCAGCGCGGAATCTCTACAGGCGTTTGCGAGCTCAAGCCGCCTTCTCCATCACCGCACCGCCCATCAACCGCCCCAGCTCGGCCTCGCTGCACTGCTCGATCGGCAACTCGCCGACGATGCGGCCGCGGTCCATCACCAGCACGCGATCGGCCAGCGCCAGCACCTCGTCGAGTTCGGACGACACCAGCAGCACCGTGCCGCCGGCATCGCGCATCGCGCGCAGGCGGCCGTGAATGAATTCGATCGCGCCGATGTCCACACCGCGCGTCGGCTGACCGACCAGCAGCACGCGCGGCTCGGGCGCCGCCTCGCGCGCGAGCACGAGCTTTTGCTGGTTGCCGCCGGAGAATTTCGACGAGCGCAGATCGCCGGCGCGCGGCCGCACGTCGTAGCGCTCCATCATCTGCGCACAGTCGTCGCGCATCGCCTTGGGCTTCAACCAACCGCCGGCGCTGTAGCGCGGGCGCTGCTGGTAGCCGAGCACGGACGACTCCCAGGCGTCGAAGGACATGACGAGGCCGCGCTGGTGGCGGTCTTCCGGCACATGCGCGATGCGCAGTTCGCGCGCGCGCAGCGGCGTCAGCCAATGCGAGGGCGTGAACGTATCGCCATCGACTTGCAGGCTGCCCGATTGCGGCACCAGCAAACCGGCCAGCGCATCGAGCAGCTCGCTCTGTCCGTTGCCCGAGACACCGGCGATGCCGACGATCTCGCCGGCGCGCAGGTCGAGCGACACGCTGTCCAGCCGCGGCACGCCGAGTGCGTCGCGCCACGCGAGTGCGTTGGCGCGCAGCAGCGCCTCGCCGGGTGTTGTTCGCTGCACGCCACCCACGCGGCCGAGTTGCACCTGGCGCCCGACCATCGCTTCTGCCAGGCCGTCGATCGATGTCTGACTGATCGGCGTGTCGAGCACCACGGCGCCCTGGCGCATCACGGTGACCTGGTCGCACAGCGCCATGATCTCTTTGAGCTTGTGCGTGATCAGAAGGATGGTCGTGCCGCGCTGCCGCAAGCCGCGCAGCACGGCGAAG
>JANMHY010000170.1:0-2674 GCA_031375525.1 Burkholderiales bacterium | reverse complement strand
CTTGAACGCGCCGGTGGCGAAGGCGTTCGGCTCGCCCTGGTAGATCGCCACCTCGGGCATCTGGATGCCGGACTGATCGGCAAAGCGCTTCACCGTGGTGACGATCCACTGGTGCGTGGCGTCGGGCGAATCGTTGATGACCTGGGCGCGCGTGCTCCACTTGGCCATCGGCTTGCTCATCAAGAGCGAAATGATCGCGCCGCCGAAACCCATCACGGCCGAGAACGCGAGCAGACCGGACAGGCTGAGCCCGTTGGCGGTGAGGAAGCGGTTCAGGCCGAAGAGGTTCATCACCAGCCCGAGCACGAGCATGACGGCGAGGTTGGTGACGATAAACAGGGCGATGCGTTTCATGGCGTCGATGACGCGGAGCGCGAAGGGCCCCGCAACGCGCTGGATGTTAGGGCTTTGGCTCGCCCTTCAAGATCGCGGGACGAAAGACTTGCCCGTCGTCGTAGAACGCGGGCTCTTCGTTGGCCGGCCACCAGCCGGGGATGCCGAGCACGGGCAGCGGCAGGAAGGGCTTGGCGGCCCATTGCGCAGGCGAAAGCGTCAGCGGATCGGCCAGCAGCACATGCGCGGTCAGGCCTTTGCGCGGCGCCGTCGCCAGCTGTTCGAGCAGTGCGTGGCCGAAGACTTCGAAGCGCCGTTGTTGTTGCCACAGCGCGCGCTGGGTGATGAACAGCGCGTGCCAGTCGCGCGCGGCGAGCGCTTGCGCCAACAACGCAGGCGCGTCGAGCCAGAGCGCGCCGTTCTCGTCGAACAGCGTCAGCGCATCGCGCACCGCGCCGCGCGTGGCGGCGACGCCGTGCGAGGCGATCTCCGCGGCTTGCAACTCATTCAAGCGCTGCTTGATCCGCGGGTGCCGATGCCAGATCAAGCGGTTGAAGTGGTCGTGCAGGTTGTCGCGCGTCGGCACGCAGCCGGTGCGGGCGATGAAGGCTTCGTACGCTTCGCCTGCGGGCAACGCGTTCGCGGCCACGAAGTGCACGGGCGCAGGCTGCGCACTCACGTCAACCAGCGGCGCGAGCCACGGCTGGCGCCAGTCGAGCGCAGCCTTCAACGGGGCGCGCGGCGCTGCACGTGGTTCGGCTGCTTCTCGGGCCGCAGTTCGAACAGGTCCGGAAACTGACCGAAGAGTTTGGTCGACGAACCGCTTCTGGAGAGCAGTTGGGCATCACGCAACCGTTCGGCGGCGACGCGCAGTTCGACCGATTCGCCGGCAGCCAAGGCGGGCAGCGCGTCGAAGATGGCCTGGGCCTTGTCGGGAATCGCCGCAACGGTTTTCTTCACCGGCGCCTTCTTCGCCACACGTTTCTTCGCGGGTGCTTTCGCAGGTGCAGCGCGCGCAGCAGCCTTGCGATGCGACATCACTTCGTAGTCGTCATAGACGCCGATCGTCTCGTCGCCGGTCTTGCCGTCCTGGCCGACGCCGATGACGCGACAGCCCTTCTCGCGCAACCGCGCCACCAGCGGCGCAAAGTCGGAGTCCGACGAGGCGATCACGACCACGTCGGGCCGCTCGTTCATCGCCAGGTCGATCGCATCGACGGCCAGCGCGATGTCGGTCGAGTTCTTGCCCGCCGCCAGGTTCACCATCGGCCGGATGCCCAGGCGCTTGAATGCGGCCTGGTGCTTGACCGCACTCTCGGCGGTGCAGTAAGCGCGGCGCACATGCGGGCCGCCAAAGTGCTGGTGCACCCAAGGCACGGCCTGCTCGATGACGTCGAGCGAGACGTTGTCGGCATCGATCAGCAGCATCACGCGGTCGGTCATGTCAGCTTCCAATTCAATGTTTCGCCGCCGCGCAGCGGCTTGAGCACGGCATCGCCGAACGGAACACTCTCCGGCAGCGTCCACGCTTCGCGCTTCAGCGTCACAGTGCCGCGGTTGCGCGGCAGTCCGTAGAAGTCCGGGCCGTTGAAGCTGGCAAACGCTTCGAGCTCGTCGAGCGCATCGGCCGCTTCGAACGCTTCGGCATACAGCTCCATCGCCGCCGGCGCGGTGTAGCAGCCGGCGCCGCAGACCGAGTTCTCTTTCAACACCGCGGCGTGCGGCGCGCTGTCGGTGCCGAGGAAGAATTTCGAGCTGCCGCTGGTGGCCGCCTGCACGAGCGCCTGGCGATGCACTTCTCGCTTCAGCACCGGCAGGCAGTAGTAGTGCGGGCGCAGGCCGCCCTTGAAGATCGCGTTGCGGTTGTAGAGCAGGTGGTGCGCGGTGATCGTCGCTGCGGTGAAGCGGTCGCTCGCGGTCACGTACTGCGCGGCCTCTGCGGTGGTGATGTGCTCGAAGACAACCTTGAGCTCCGGGAAGTCGCGGCGCAGCGGCTGCATCACGCGCTCGATGAACACCGCCTCGCGGTCGAAAACATCGATGTCGTTGTCGGTGACCTCGCCGTGCACCAGCAGCAGCAAGCCCTCGCGCTGCAGTGCTTCGAGCGTGGCGTAGGTCTTGCGGACATCGGTCACACCGGCATCGCTGTTGGTCGTCGCGCCAGCCGGATAGAGCTTGACGGCGACGACACCGGCCGCCTTGGCGCGGACGATCTCGCCGGGGGGCAGCTTGTCGGTCAGGTAGAGCGTCATCAGCGGTGTGAACCGCACGCCTTGCGGCAGCGCGGCCACGATGCGCTCGCGGTACGCCATCGCCCGTGACGACGGCGTCCGCGGCGATG
>JANMHY010000265.1:0-7716 GCA_031375525.1 Burkholderiales bacterium | reverse complement strand
GCCACAGCCGCCGCCCCGGCGCCGCGCTCGGTTGGCAACGTCGATGAATACAAGGTGCGCCAGGGCGACACGCTCACGAGGGTGGCGCAGAAGACGCAGCGCGAAGGCGTCTCGCTCGACCAGATGCTGGTGGCGCTGTTCCGCGCCAACCCGGATGCGTTCATGGCCGAGAACATGAACCGCCTGAAGGCCGGTGCCGATCTGGCCGTGCCGTCGGCCGACAAGGCCAAGGAGACCAGCCCGGCCGACGCCAAGCAGGTCATCCAGGTTCAGAGCGCCGACTTCGGCGCCTACCGCGAGCGCCTCGCGGCCGGCGTGCCCGAAATCAAGGCGGCCACGCCGTCGCGTCAGGCCACCGGCAAGGTGCAGGCGCAAGTGGACGACAAGAAGGCTGCTGCGCCGACGCCAGACCGGCTGACGCTGTCGCAGGGCGCTGTCAAAGGCGCGGGCTCGGCGGCCGAGTCGAAGGTTTCCGGCGACGCCGAAAAGAAAGCCCAGGAGCAACGCGTTGCCGAGTTGAAGCGCAACGCCGACGAACTCAAGGCGCTGCAACAAGGCACGTCGGCCGCCGTCAAGCCGGGGGCTGCGTCCCCGGCGTCGGCGCCGGTCGTGGTGGCCGCTGCGCCGCCGCCACCCGCGCCGGCTCCGGTACCCGCACCCGCACCAGTGGCAGCGCCGCCGGCACCGGTACCCGCACCGACTCCGGCACCTGCACCGACCCCGGCGCCCGCGCCGGCAGCCGCCTCGGCGCCGGCGCCCAAGCCGGCAGCATCGGTGCCGACGGTCGCGGCCAAGCCGCCGGCGATGCCGGCCGTCGAGGAAGCCAGCCCGCTCGACGGTTTGTTGAACAGCCCGTTCCTGCCCTGGGGCGCCGGCGCCGCGGTGGCGTTGCTGGCGGGCCTGGGCCTGTACCGCTGGCGCAGCCGCGCCCGCAACGAGAGCGGCGAAACCTCGTTCCTCGAAAGCCGTCTGCAGCCCGACTCGTTCTTCGGCGCGTCGGGCGGCCAGCGCATCGACACCCGCGATGCTTCGGGCGCCGCGTCGTCGATGAGCTACTCGCTTTCGCAGCTCGACGCGATCGGCGATGTCGATCCGGTGGCCGAGGCCGATGTGTACCTGGCCTACGGCCGCGACCTGCAGGCCGAGGAGATCCTCAAGGAAGCGATGCGCAGCACCCCGGATCGCCTGGCGATCCGCACCAAGCTGCTCGAGGTCTATGCCAAACGCCGCGACACCAAGGGCTTCGAAGCGCTGGCCAACCAGCTCTATGGCCTGACCCACGGCAACGGCGAAGAGTGGCAGAAGACGCAGGAACTCGGTCAGCAGATCGATCCGGAGAACCCGCTGTACCCGCCGGGCGGCCGCCCGGCTGCCGCAGCCGGTGCGCAGGACGGTGCGGCCGTGGTCGAACCGCTCGGGGCGAGCACGCTGCCGCTGTCGGTGATGCCGACCGAGCCGCCGAACCTGGCACCCGACGAGCTCGAAAAACTGGGCGGCGACGACATCGATCTCGACCTCGACCTGGCCTACACCAAAGCGCTGTCGCCGCCGCCGCTGGACAGCACGCAGCCGCTGTCGGCCAAGTCGGCGGCTGCTGGCGGGTTCGATCTGCCGGTCTTGCCGGCTGCGGCCGCCGCGTCGCGCTCAGGCCCCGATTCCAAGTCGATGCCCTTCGACCTGAGCAACATCTCGCTCGACCTGGGCAAGCCCAAGCCCGGCAAGACCAGTGAGCCGGCGCTCGACTTCGGCAGCCTCGGCCCCGACAGCACGCAGCAGCCGCCGGTCGAATCGGCCGACCCGCTGACGCGCAAGCTCGAACTGGCCGAGGAGTTCCGCCAGATCGGCGACAAGGAAGGCGCGCGCGATCTGCTCGAAGAGGTCCTTGCCAAAGCCACGGGGCCGCTGAAGGCACGCGCGCAAAGCCTGCTCGACGGAATGGCGTGATGCCAGCGCCAGGCGCGCGGCGCCTGGCGCTCGGCGTCGCCTACCGTGGCAGCGCCTACCAGGGCTGGCAAAGCCAGCCTGGCGGGCGCACGGTGCAAGACCGGCTCGAAGCGGCGCTGGCCTCGTTTGCCGATAGGCCGATGAGCACACTGTGCGCGGGCCGCACCGATGCCGGCGTGCATGCGCTCAACCAGGTCGTTCACATCGATGCGCCGGTCGAACGTGACACGGTCTCCTGGGTGCGCGGCACCAACCGCTACCTGCCGGCCGACATCGCGGTGCAGTGGTGCGTGCCGGTGGCGGCGGACTTTCATGCGCGCAACAGCGCGCGCGGCCGGCGCTACGTGTACGTGCTGCTGGAGTCGGCCGTGCGGCCGGCGCTGGAGAGCGGTGCGGTGGGCTGGGTGTTTCGCCCGCTCGACGGCGAGGCGATGCGCGCCGCGGCTGCGCACCTGATCGGCGAGCACGACTTCTCGTCGTTCCGCTCGTCGGCGTGCCAGGCCCTGTCGCCGGTGAAGACGATGCGCACGATCGCGATCGTGAGGCGCGGCGCTTACTGGCGCTTCGACTTCGACGGCAGCGCGTTCCTGCACCACATGGTGCGCAACATCATGGGCTGTCTGGTTGCGGTGGGGCAGGGGCTGCATGAGGCGGCCTGGATGGCTGAAGTGCTTGCGGCAAGAGACCGTGATGCCGCGGCGCCGACTTTCGCGCCTGACGGGTTGTACTTCGCTGGGCCGTACTACGATGCGGCGCATGGCATCTCCGAGCGCACGCCCGCCTTCGATTGGCTTCCCTAGCGGGGCGCGCACGCGCATCAAGATCTGCGGCCTGACACGCGAGTCCGATGTTGCTGCGGCTGTCGAAGCAGGCGCCGATGCGATCGGTTTCGTGTTTTATGCGAAGAGCCCGCGCCACGTGACGCTCGACCGCGCGGTGCAGCTTGCACAGAGGCTGCCGCCCTTCGTGACGCCGGTGCTGCTGTTCGTCAACGCCACATTGACGGCGATCGACGCCGCTTGCGAAGCCTTGCCGCAGGCGTTGCTGCAGTTTCACGGTGACGAGACTGCGACCGATTGCGACGCGGCCCGCCGCCCCTACCTGCGCGCCGTGCGCATGGCCGCCGGCGTCGATTTGCTAGACTGGACACACCGTTTCCCCAAAGCTGCCGCCTTGCTGCTCGATGCCGATGTCGAGGGTTATGGCGGCGGTGGCAAGAGGTTCGATTGGTCGCTCATTCACCCCGACGCAAAGACTCCGCTCGTTTTGTCTGGTGGGTTGAGTCCTGCAAACGTGATCGATGGGGTGCTTGCCGTCCGGCCCTATGCCGTTGACGTGAGCTCCGGCGTCGAAGCGGGTGAAAAGGGCATCAAGGATGCCGCGCTGATACGCCGGTTCTGCGAAGCGGTCCGTGAAGCCGATGCCAGGCTCGCCGACCGCGCCACCTGAACCCAAGGACCACCATGCTGAACTACCAACAGCCCGACGCGCGCGGGCATTTCGGGCCTTACGGCGGCACCTTCGTTGCCGAGACGCTGATCCATGCGCTCGATGAGTTGAAAGCCGCGTACGAACACTACCGGCGCGACCCCGAGTTCGTTGCCGAGTTCAACCGCGAGTTGAAGCACTTCGTCGGCCGGCCGAGCCCGATCTACCACGCGGCTCGCCTGTCGCGCGAGATCGGCGGCGCGCAGATTTTTCTCAAGCGCGAAGACTTGAACCACACCGGCGCGCACAAGATCAACAACACGATCGGCCAGGCGCTGTTGGCGCGGCGCATGGGCAAGCCGCGCGTGATTGCCGAGACCGGCGCCGGGCAACATGGCGTGGCCAGCGCCACCGTCGCCGCGCGCTACGGCATGGAGTGCGTGGTGTACATGGGCAGCGAAGACGTGAAGCGCCAGTCGCCGAACGTCTATCGCATGCACCTGCTCGGCGCCAAGGTCGTGCCGGTCGAGTCGGGATCGAAGACGCTCAAAGACGCGCTCAACGAAGCGCTGCGCGATTGGGTGACGAACGTCGAAAACACGTTCTACATCATCGGCACCGTGGCCGGCCCGCATCCGTACCCGATGCTGGTGCGCGATTTCCAGCGCGTCATCGGCGACGAGTGTCTGACGCAGATGCCGGAGATGGTCGGGCGTCAGCCCGATGCGGTGATCGCCTGCGTCGGCGGCGGCAGCAACGCGATGGGGCTGTTCTACCCCTACATCGAGCACGAGAACGTGCGCCTGATCGGCGTCGAAGCGGCGGGGCAGGGCCTGGCCACCGGCAAGCACGCCGCGTCGCTGTCGGCGGGATCGCCCGGCGTACTGCACGGCAACCGCACCTACTTGCTGCAGGACGCGAACGGTCAGATCACCGAAACGCATTCGGTGTCGGCGGGTCTCGACTACCCCGGTGTCGGCCCCGAACACGCGTACCTGAAGGACATCGGCCGCGCCGAGTACGTCAGCATCACCGATGACGAAGCGATGAGCGCTTTCCACCGGCTGTGTCTCACCGAAGGCATCATCCCGGCGCTCGAGTCCAGTCACGCAGTTGCGTATGCGATGAAGATGGCGGCGACGATGCGTGTTGATCAGCATCTGCTCGTCAACCTCTCGGGTCGCGGCGACAAGGATATCGGCACCGTCGCTGACTTGTCGGGTGCCGAGTTCTACTGCCGGCCGTCGTGCAAAGGTCAGGCGGTGAAGCAATGAGCCGCATTGCCGCCACCTTTGAAGCATTGAAGCGCGACAAGCGCACCGCGCTGATTCCCTACATCTGCGCCGGCGATCCGATCCCCGAAGCGACGGTCGATGTGATGCTGGCACTGGCCCAAGCCGGTGCCGACGTGATCGAGCTCGGCGTGCCGTTCTCCGACCCGATGGCCGATGGGCCGGTGATCCAGAAGGCGTCGGAGCGTGCGCTTGCCAAAGGCATCGGCATGACGCAGGTGCTTGCCTACGTGCAGGCGTTTCGCTCGAAGAACACCAGCACGCCGGTCGTTCTGATGGGCTACGCGAATCCGATCGAGCGCTACGGCATCGAGCGCTTCATCAGTGATGCGAAGAGTGCCGGTGTCGATGGCGTGCTCGTCGTCGATTACCCGCCCGAAGAAGCGGTGTCGTTCGCGTCGCAACTCAAAGCAGCGTCTCTCGACCCGATCTTTCTGCTCGCGCCGACATCGACCGACGCCCGCATGGCCGACGTCGGCCGCATCGCCAGCGGCTACGTCTATTACGTGTCGCTCAAAGGCGTGACGGGCGCCGGCCACCTCGACACCGACGCCGTGGCGCAAGTGCTGCCGCGCATCCGCCGGCATGTCAGTGTGCCGATCGGCGTGGGCTTCGGCATCCGCGACGCGGCCACGGCGCAGGCCATCGGCCGTGTGGCCGACGCCGTGGTGATCGGTTCGCGCCTGGTGCAGATCATGGAAACCCAAAAGCGCGATACTGTGGCCGGCGCCGCGGCGGCCTTCATGGCCGAGATTCGTACGGCGCTCGACAAGAACTGACGACGACGTCGAAGGAACCTCGCATGAGCTGGCTCGAAAAACTCCTTCCGCCCAAGATCCAACCGACCGACCCGAGCGAGCGCCGCACGGTGCCCGAAGGGTTGTGGATCAAGTGCCCGTCGTGCGAGACGGTGCTCTACAAGACCGACCTCGATCAGAATTTGAACGTCTGCCCGAAGTGCGACCACCACCACCGCATCGGCGCGCGCCAGCGGCTCGACGCCTTCCTCGACCCCGAGGGCCGCTACGAAATCGGTCAGGAGGTGATGCCGGTCGATCCGCTGAAGTTCAAGGACAGCAAGAAGTACCCCGAGCGGCTGCGCGACGCCCTCGAAGCCACCGGCGAGACCGACGCGCTGATCGTCGTCGGCGGCGCGGTGCACACGATTCCCCTCGTCACCGCCTGCTTCGAGTTCGACTTCATGGGCGGCTCGATGGGCTCGGTCGTCGGCGAGCGCTTCGTGCGCGGCGTAGAAACCGCCGTCGAGCAGAAGGTGCCGTTCGTCTGCTTCACTGCCACCGGCGGCGCGCGCATGCAGGAAGGCTTGTTCTCGCTGCTGCAGATGGCCAAGACCAATGCGTCGCTCACACGGCTGGCCAAAGCGCGCCTGCCCTACATCAGCGTGCTCACCGACCCGACGATGGGCGGCGTGTCGGCCGGCTTCGCGTTCATGGGCGACGTGGTCATCGGCGAGCCGAAGGCGCTGATCGGATTTGCCGGCCCGCGCGTGATCGAGAACACGGTGCGCGAGAAATTGCCTGAAGGTTTTCAGCGCAGCGAATTCCTGCAGACCAAAGGCGCGATCGACATGATCGTCGATCGACGGCAATTGCGTGGCGCCATCGCACGAATGCTCGCCGTGCTGCAACGCCAGTCGGCAGACGCCGTGGCGTAATGTTGGCCCCCACGCTTACCGCTGCGCGGCGGCGCTGCCCCCCGAGGGGGCGCGCGGCCGCCTTGGGAGCGGCCCGGCGTCGGCCGCAGTGACCCTCCAAGACTGGCTCGCCCACTGCGAGCGCCTGCACCCGAAGACGATCGACATGACGCTGGAGCGCACGCTGGCCGTGCGCGACAAGCTCGGCCTGCGCTTCGACTGCCCGGTGATCACCGTGGCCGGCACCAACGGCAAGGGCTCCACGTGCGCGATGCTCGAATCGATCGCACTGGCGGCCGGCTACCGCGTCGGCCTCTACATCAAGCCGCATCTGGTGCATTTCGAAGAGCGCTGCCGCGTGGGCGGCGCCAGCGTCGCGGCCGACGCGCTGCTGCCGCACTTCGAAGCGGTGGAGGCCGCGCGCGGCAACACCACGCTCACGTACTTCGAGTTCACGACGCTGGCCATCATGCGTTGCCTGTCGCAGCAACCGCTCGACGTGGTGATCCTCGAGGTCGGCCTCGGCGGCCGGCTCGATGCCGTCAACGCCATCGACACCGATTGCGCCATCGTCACCAGCATCGACCTCGACCACACCGAGTACCTCGGGCCGGACCGCGAGCGCATCGGCCGCGAGAAGGCGCACATCATGCGCAAGGGTAAGCCGGCGATCGTCAGCGATCCGATGCCGCCGGCTTCGGTGGCTGCGTATGGGCAAGCCGTCGGCGCCGACCTGTGGCTCGTCGGCCGCGACTTCAACCACAGCGGCGATCGCCAGCAGTGGATGTGGGCCGGGCGCGGCAAGCGCATCAACGGCCTGGCCTATCCGTCGCTGCGCGGCGCCAACCAGTTGGTCAACGCCGCGGGCGTGCTCGCCGCGCTCGAAGCCTTGCGCGAGCGATTGCCAGTGGCGGCGCAAGCGATCCGCCAAGGCCTGGCCACGGTCGAGTTGCCGGGCCGTTTTCAGATCGTGCCCGGCCAGCCGACGCTCGTGCTCGACGTTGCCCACAACCCGCACTCGGTGGCGGCGCTCGCCGCCAATCTCGATGCGATGGGTTTTTTCCCGCGCACGCATGCCGTCTTCGGCGTGATGCAGGACAAGGATGTCGAAGGCGTTGTGCGGCGTTTGGCGCCGATCGTCGAGCATTGGTACTGCACCGACTTGCCGGTGGCGCGCGCCGCGAGCGCCGACGTGCTCGGCAAGATCGTTCGGCACGTGCAGCCGAAAGCGGACGTCACCGCTCATGCATCGCCCTCGCAAGCACTGGCCGCTGCGCTGGGCCGCGCAGACCCCGCTGATAGAATTTTGATCTTCGGTTCATTCCTCACGGTGGGCGGTGTGCTCAAAGACGGGCTGCCGCGGCTGGGCGCTGTTGACTCCGGTTCTCACACGGGCTA
>JANMHY010000228.1:0-6377 GCA_031375525.1 Burkholderiales bacterium | reverse complement strand
CGATGTCGGCCACCGTGATGCCGGTGACGCCGGTGGCGGCAAGGTAGGCGGGGATGTCGGCAATCGGCTCGTGCAGCGCGACCTGGAACGACACCAAGTTGTTGAGGGCGGCCAGGCCGACGGTATCGACATCGACGAAGACCACACCGGCGGCGGCGAGTTTGCTGCGCGCCGCCGTCATCACGGTGGCGACTTGCCCTTCGAGTCCCGCCCAGAACGAAGCCGGTGTGCCGAGGCGCAGGCCGCGCAGGCCGATCGCGCTGGCGATGGCGCGGCCCGTCACCACCGAGTCGAGCAGCGCAATGTCGGCAACGCTGCGTGCCATCGGGCCGACGGTGTCGCGCGTGTGGCTGATCGGCACGACGGCATTCGTGTTCGTGTAGCGCCGCTGTGCGCCGCCGTTGCCGACCTAAGGCCGCAAGCCGGCGATGCTGCACAGCGCAGCAGGCACGCGCGTCGATCCGCCCGTGTCGGTGCCCAGGCCGGCCGGTGCGATGCGCGCTGCGATCGCTGCCGCCGTGCCGCCCGACGAGCCGCCGGGGATGCGCGTCTTGTCATAAGGGTTTTTCACCGCGCCGGCGAACGACGTGAGGTTGGTGCTGGTGATGCCGAAGGCCAGTTCGTGCAGATTCGATTTGCCGAGCACGATGGCGCCGGCGTCGATCAGCTTTTGCAGACTCGGCGCATTGGCCGTGGGCCGCACGTTGCGCAGCGCCGCCGTGCCGCCGGTGGTCGGCAGGTCTTTCGTGTTGATGTTGTCCTTGACGACGATCGGCAGGCCGGCCAGCGGCCCGAGCGTGGTGCCGGCGGCGCGCGCCGCATCGACGGCGCGAGCAGCGGCGAGCGCGCCGGCCTCGTCGAGCACGATCAGCGCATTCAGGTCCGACAAGGCCTTGGCGCGCGCGATCAGCGTGCTCACGTAAGCCTCGGCGGTGACGTGGCCGTCGCGGATCGCCGCCACGGCCTGCGTCGCGTCGAGCTTGAGTTGCGCTTCGGTGCTGAGCCGGTCGTTGTCGTCATCGCCGCCGCCGCATGCGGCGAGGCCAGCGCCGAGCCAGGGCGTGGCGGCGAGAGCGCCGGTGCGTTTGAGAAAGGCACGTCGCGGTGTGGCCATATCAGTTCTCCACGGCGCCGAAGCGCCACTCTGAATGCACATATCGAACGGTCTGACCGAGCGGCCGCCGCGGAACTGGCTTTGCCAGGCCGCTGGCGGGCCTTGCAGGCCGCATGGCCGCGAGACGCGGCCATTCCTCGGCCCGTCCAAGCCGACGCAGGTCGGCTTGGAGCCGCGTGCCTCGGCCCCCTGGGGGGAAGCGGCGCAGCCGCTTCGGGGGGGTCACGTCTTTGACACGCACGGCGCTGCGGTGTTGCTGCAAGGTCAGCGTGATCGGATCGATGTCGCGCTCTTCGTGCGGTTCGGCCAGCGTCGTCATGACACGACTCAGCAGTTCAGTCTGGCGGCCATCGAGGAACATTCCAGGGCTCCCTGTGCGGATGCGATGCCCACAGAGCGCCCGATGTCAGCTGTCGCGTCCGGGTCACAGCGAACGTTACGACACCGTTTTTGCCGTGCAATCGATCACGATTACGGCGGGGCACGACCACCTGCTCACGGGACCGCCCCGCCTTTCGGGGGACGCCGCGGCGCAGCGGGCTGCCTAGCATCCGCATCACTCCTTTGTTGCCGGAACCTTCATGCACCCCACGTCGCACAGCAAGTCAGAAGATCAAGCGCGCATCGACTTGCGCCAAGCCGTCTCAGTCCTTGATGCCGCCGAAGCCGCCGCCGACCCGGCGCAGTTGAGCCAGGCACTGGCCGAAGTCAGCCGCAGCCATCGTGCCGTCGGCGCGCTGGCCGAAGCCGATTGGTATGCCAAGCGCGGCCTGGCGGTGGCCCGCACCATCGGCGCGGTCGATGCCAGCGTCGATGCGCTGTGCCATCTGGCCGAGTTGGCGCTGGAGCGCGCCGAGCGCCTCGACGATCAGGACGAAGCCCGCGGCGCGCACCGCCTGCGCGACGCCGTGCGCGACCATGGCTACGAGGCCTCGCAACTGGCGCGGCACACGGCCGACCCGCAGTGGGAAGTGACTGTGCTGCTGCGCGTGGCCGATCTGTTCGACCGCCTCGGCGACCATGAAGACGCGATCGCATTGCAGTGCCGGGCGATGGGGTTGATGAGCGGCACGTCCGACAAGTCGCCGCTGGCCAAGGCAGCCTGAAGCAATTCAGCGGCCCAGCACCGGGGCCAGCGCTTGGCCGGTGTGCGTGCCGGCGGCGACGATCTGCTCCGGCGTGCCTGCCGCCACCACGCTGCCACCGGCAGCGCCGCCTTCGGGGCCGAGGTCGATCACCCAATCGGCTTCGGCGATCACATCGAGATCGTGTTCGATGACGATCACGCTGTGCTCGCCATCGACCAGGCGGTGCAGCACGCGGATCAGGCGCTCGACATCGGCCATGTGCAGGCCGACCGTGGGTTCGTCGAGCACGTAGAGCGTGTGCGGCGGTTTTTGGCCGCGGCGGGTCACGTCGTCTCTGACTTTCGACAGTTCGGTGACGAGCTTGATGCGTTGCGCCTCGCCGCCGGAGAGCGTCGGTGACGGCTGGCCGAGCGTCAGGTAGCCCAGGCCCACGTCTTTGAGCAATTGCAGCGGGTGCGCCACCGACGGCATCGAGGCGAAGAACTCGACCGCTTCATCGACTTCCATGCGCAGCACGTCGCCGATCGACTTGCCGCGCCAGCTCACCGCCAGCGTCTCCGGGTTGAAACGCTGGCCGTGGCAGGACTCGCAGGGCACCTTCACGTCGGGCAGAAAGCTCATCTCGATCGTGCGCACGCCCTGGCCTTCGCACGTCGGGCAGCGGCCTTCGCCGGTGTTGAACGAAAAGCGGTTCGGCGCATAGCCGCGCGCCTTGGCTTCGAGCGTTTCAGCGAACAGCTTGCGGATGGCGTCCCAGAAGCCGATGTAGGTGGCCGGGCAAGAGCGCGGTGTTTTGCCGATGGGCGTTTGATCGACTTCGAGCACGCGGTCCACGGCTTGCCAACCGTCGATCGCCGTGCAGCCTGAGACGGCGGCTTTGCCGCGCGACGAGACCAGCGCGGCCACGCTGTCGAGCAACACGTCGCGCGCCAGCGTGCTCTTGCCCGAACCCGAGACGCCGGTCACCGCCACCAGGCGCTGCAACGGAAAGCGCATGTCGAGCGCTTTCAAGTTGTGCAGCGTCGCGCCCTTGACCATCAGCGCTTTGTCTTTGCCGTTGATCGCGCGCCGTTTTTGCAGCGGGTGCTTCAACGGGTGGGCGAGAAATCTCCCCGTCACCGACTCGGCGTTCGCTGAGAGATCGCCCACCGTGCCCTGCGCAACGACGCGCCCGCCGCGCTTGCCGGCGCCGGGGCCGATGTCGATGACGTGATCGGCGCGGCGGATCGTGTCTTCGTCGTGTTCGACCACCACCAGCGTGTTGCCTTGGCTGCGCAGGTGCGTCAGCGCGTCGAGCAGCACGCGGTTGTCGCGCGGGTGCAGTCCGATCGTCGGCTCGTCGAGCACGTAGCAGACGCCTTGCAGGTTGCTGCCGAGCTGCGCGGCCAGGCGGATGCGCTGCGCTTCGCCGCCGGAAAGCGTCGGCGCCGCTCGGTCGAGCGTCAGGTAGCCGAGCCCCACTTGCTCCAGGAACTCCAAGCGGCTTTCGATTTCGGTGACGACGTCGCGCGCGATGCCGGCCTCGCGGCCGATCAGGCCGAGCCCTTTGACCCAGCGCCGCGCATCGCCCACCGCCCACGCAGCAACGCTGCCGATCGGCTCGCCGCCGAAGGTCACGCCGCGTGCGACCTTGTTCAGGCGCGTGCCTTCGCACTCGGGGCAGGGCGTGCCGGCGAGGCCCTCGACTTCGGCCTCCTCGCTTGGAAAACTCTGCTCGCGGCCGCGCTCGTTGTCGTCTCGTACCGAATCATCGAGCGCCTTGCGTTGCTCGCGCGTCAGCGTCAGGCCGGTGCCGACGCAGCTCGGGCACCAGCCGTGTTTGCTGTTGTACGAGAACAGCCGCGGGTCGAGTTCGGGGTAGCTCGTGCCGCAGGTCGGGCAGGCGCGTTTGGTCGAGAAGACCTTGATGTTGCCGATGCCGACGGTCGAGGTCGCTGCCTCCATCGCGCCTTGCAAACCATCGAGCGGCGCCAGCAAATGCATCACGCCCTTGCCGAGATCGAGCGCCTTTGTCAACAGCGTGCGCAACTCAGCCTCGTTCGCCGGATCGATCACCAGGTCACCGACCGGCAACTCGATCGTGTGTTCCTTGAAGCGGTCGATGCGCGGAAATGGATCGACCTTCAGGAACTCGCCGTCGATGCGCAGATGCGAATGGCCGCGTGCCTTGGCCCATTTCGCCAGATCGGTGTACACGCCCTTGCGGTTGACGACCAGCGGCGCCATTAGCCCGACGTGTTGTCCCTTGTGGTGGCGCAGCAGTTGCGCCGCGATGCTCTCGGTGCTCTGCGGCACGACGGCGGCGCCGTCCTTCGCGCAATGCTGGATGCCGAGCTTGACCCACAGCAGGCGCAGGAAGTGCCAGACCTCGGTGACCGTTGCGACGGTGCTCTTGCGTCCGCCGCGCGACAGCCGCTGCTCGATTGCCACCGTCGGCGGAATGCCATAGACGGCATCGACCTCGGGCCGCCCCGCCGGTTGCACGATGCTGCGTGCATAAGCGTTCAGCGATTCGAGGTATCGCCGCTGGCCTTCGTTGAACAAAATGTCGAAGGCCAGCGTGCTCTTGCCCGAGCCCGACACTCCGGTGATGACGCTGAACTTGCCGCGCGGGATGTCGACGTCCATCGACTTCAGGTTGTGCTCGCGCGCGTTGACGATGCGGATGACCTCTTCGCTCTGCGCGCGCGCCGCACGCACGACTGCTTGCAGCGGCCGGCCTTCTTCCGCACGCAGCGTCATGCCGAGCGCCACTTCGTAGTCGGTCAGCGCCTTGCCGGTGTGCGACGACGGATGCAGTTTGATCTCTTCCGGCGTGCCGGCGAACACCAACTCACCGCCCGCTTCACCGCCTTCGGGTCCGAGGTCGATCACCCAGTCCGCCGCGCGGATCACATCCAAGTTGTGCTCGATCGTGATCACCGAATGCCCGGCGTCGAGCAGCTTGCGCAAGGCGCGCATCAGCTTGGCGATGTCGTCGAAGTGCAGGCCAGTCGTCGGCTCGTCGAACAGATACAGCGTGCCTTTGCTGGCGACGCGTTGCCCCGGCCGCTCTGCGGCTTGCGCCAGAAAACCGGCGAGCTTCAGGCGCTGCGCCTCGCCGCCCGACAGCGTCGGCACGGGCTGGCCGAGGCGCACGTAATCGAGGCCGACATCGACGATCGGCTGCAGCTTGACCAGCACCTCGCGGTCGTCGGCGAACAGATGCACCGCTTCGCTGACGGTGAGGTCGAGCGTGTCGGCGACGCTCAACTGACGATCGCCGCGCACAATCTTCACGTCGAGGATTTCGGCGCGAAAGCGACGGCCGTCGCAGTCCGGGCAGCGCAGGTACACGTCGGAGAGGAACTGCATCTCCACATGCTCGAAGCCCGAACCGCCGCAGGTCGGGCAGCGGCCGTCGCCCGCGTTGAAGCTGAACATGCCGGCGCCGTAGCCGCGCTCTCTGGCGATCTGCGCGTCTGCAAACAGCGCGCGTATGGCGTCGAACGCGCCGACATAACTCGCCGGATTCGACCGCGCCGTTTTGCCGATCGGGCTCTGATCGACGAAGACCGCGTCCGACAACCAATCGGCGCCGAGCAAACGTTCGTGCGCACCAGGCGTTTCGGTCGCTTTGCCGAAGGCGCGCGCCAACGCGGGGTAGAGCACGTCCTGCATCAACGTGCTCTTGCCCGAACCCGAGACGCCCGTCACCGCAACGAGCCGCTGCAGCGGAAACTCGATGTTCACGCCCTTCAAGTTGTGCTCGCGCGCGCCTTCGAGCACGAGCTTCGGCGTCGCCTCGGTGACGAAGCGTTTGATGCCGCTGTGCACATGCTTCTTGCCGCCGAGGTAGGCGCCGGTGAGCGTGTCGGCGCGTCTCACTGCGTCGGGCGTGCCGTCGAAGACGATCTGTCCGCCGCGCTCGCCGGGGCCGGGGCCCATGTCGATCAAGCGGTCTGCCGCGAGCATCACGGCCGGATCGTGCTCGACGACAACCAGCGTGTTGCCGGCGTCGCGCAGGCGGTGCATCGCTTCAATGATGCGGTTCATGTCGCGCGGGTGCAGGCCGATCGACGGCTCGTCGAGCACGAACATCGTGTTGACCAGCGACGTGCCGAGCGCGGTGGTGAGGTTGATGCGCTGCACCTCGCCGCCGGAGAGCGTGCGCGACTGCCGATCCAGTGTCAGGT
>JANMHY010000200.1:0-4934 GCA_031375525.1 Burkholderiales bacterium | reverse complement strand
GCCTGACCAAGGGTTTGGAGATCGGCACATTTCGCCGACCGAGTGAAATCATCCGCGAGGTGCTTTTCGAAAGCATGGAGAAGAAGCTGGTTGAACTGGTCGATGTCTCCAAGCCGACCTGGGCCTTCAAGCCCTCGGTCGACGGCACGCGGCGCGCGACCACTTCGGGCCTGGTCAGCTTCCAGCATGCTGCGCGCATCCGCGAAGTGTTCTTCCGCAGCGGCGGCTTGTCGCCCAGCGTCAAGCTCGAGTTGCGTCTGCTCGAACTGGGCGAAGGGCTGAAGGAGCTGACGATCGACATCGACGGCCAGGCTCACAAGCTGGCCTTGGGGGCGCCCTCGGTGATCCTGACCGTGCCGAGCCCGCGCAATGCATCGCAGCTGCGCCTGACGAGCGGTGCCGGCGGCGCGCCGCTGCAATTCGAAGGCCCCTGGGCGCTGTTCCGCCTCTTCGACCGCTTCGAGGTCCAGCCCACCGCGCAAGCCGAGAAGGTGGTCGTGGTGATGAACCTCGACGGCAAGCGGGCCCGCGTCGAGGTCACGGCCGGCAGCGTTTTCAACCCCTTCCGGATGCGCGAAGTGCAGCAGTTCCGCTGCCCTTCGTCGCTCTGAGGCAGGCTGGCTTGGCGCCCATGCCGCTGCCGGGCTGGCACGGCAAGCTGCCGGCGCTGGGTGACTTCGTGTCGCGCCGCCTCGAACCGGCTTTCCTCGAGCTGTGGGACCGCTGGCTGTCGGACGGCATGCTGGCCTTGCGCGAGCAACTCGGCACCGCCTGGCTGAAGGCGTATCTGGCCAGCCCGAGCTGGCGCTTCCTGCTGATGCCCGGCGTGCTCGCGGGCGCACCTGGCGACCTGGCCTGGGCCGGCGTGCTGATGCCGTCCGTGGACAAGGTGGGGCGCTACTTCCCGTTCACGATCGCGCAACCGCTCGACGGCGGCTGCGTCTCGAGCGACCAAATGCCGGCCTTGTGGCAGTGGCTCGAAACGATCGACGGCCTCGCAGCCGATGCCTTGCACGAAGACTGGGACGTTGAGCGGCTGGAGACAGAACTCGCGCGCAACCCCTGCCCGGATTTGCAGGCCGAGGCAACTCCGGCGGCGGGACTCGACCCTGCGGCGTCGATTGCCCAGGAGGCCGATGCGCTGTGGCGTCATCAGTCTGCAGGCATTGCGTACTGGTACGCGCACGCGCAGCAATCGGCGCCGCGCTGGTTGCGCACGCGGGGCCTGCCCGACAGCGCGGCGATGACGGGGCTGTTCGGTGGTGCCGGGCCATGACGGCTGCGAACGACGACGACGACCGCACGCGCATCCGCCCGAGCGCTGCGCCGGACGCGCTTGCGCCGCCCACAACACAGGATCACGGCAACGGCTTGCCGATCGGCACCCGGCTGGCCGAGTTCGAGATCAGCGCGCTGCTGGGTGAAGGCGGTTTCGGCATCGTCTACCTGGCCACCGACCATTCATTGCAGCGCCGCGTCGCGCTCAAGGAATACATGCCGTCGGCGCTGGCCGCGCGCGGCGGCGGCTCGCAAGTGCAGGTCAAGTCGCAGCGCTACCGCGAGACCTTCGACGCCGGCCTGAAGAGTTTCATCAACGAGGCCCGCCTGCTGGCCAAATTCGACCACCCGGCGCTGGTCAAGGTTTATCGCTTCTGGGAGGCCAACGGCACGGCCTACATGGTGATGCCGTACTACGAAGGCGTGACGCTCAAGGAGTTGCTGCGCACGCTGCCCAAGCCGCCCGACGAGCCCTGGCTGCGCGCCATGCTGACGCCGTTGACGGGGGCGCTGGAAGTCATCCACGCCGACCAATGTTTTCACCGCGACATCGCTCCGGACAACGTGATGATGCTCGGCGGCAACCACGATCGCCCGCTGTTGCTGGACTTCGGTGCCGCGCGCCTGGTCGTCGGCGACATGACGCAGGCCCTCACCGTGATCTTGAAACCCGGCTATGCGCCGGTCGAGCAATACGCCGAGATCCCCGGCATGCAGCAGGGCGCGTGGACCGACGTTTACGCCCTGGCCGCCGTCGTCTATTACGCGATCATGGGCAAGACGCCGCCGCCGGCGGTGGGCCGCCTGCTCAAAGACACCTACGAGCCGTTGGTCGAAGCGGCCAAGGGCCGCTACAGCCGGCAGTTCCTGTCGGCCATCGATCGGGCCTTGGGTGTGCGCCCGGAGGAGCGCACGCGGACCATCCATGACCTCAGCGCCGACCTCGGGCTGGGGCAGGCCCAGTTCGACGTCTACAGCACGCGGCCGATGCCGATCGACGAGCTCGATCCGTCCGACCATGCGACAGCGGATTGGCGTGCAGCGCCGCCGGTGCCACCATCGGCAGCGTCCCGCATGCCCACGGTGGCGGCGCGTCCAGCCGGCACTGTGGAGACGGCCGCCAAGCGTGGATCGGTATCGCCTCTCGTCTGGGCCGGCAGCGCCGTGCTCGTTGTCGGCGGTCTAGCCTTTGCCGCGTACCAGTGGTTGACGCCCGCGCCGGTGGCCCGGCCGCTGCCACCGTCCACGGCACCGGCTGTCGCACCGGCAACGACCACCGCCGCGCCGCCGCCCGATGTTGGCGCGTCGGCCGCACCCTTTTCGCCTGCTGCGGCGCCGGTCGCCGCGCCAGCGCAACTCGACGTGGCCGCCGAGTTCGACCGTGTCGTGCGGGCCGCGACGCCGGGCTTCAGCGTGCGCGCCGAAACACCGAAACCGACGCTGCGCATCGGCTCGGATCAGATCAAGTTCAGTGTGCAGTCCGAGCGCGCGGGGTTCCTGTACGTCCTCGGTCACAGCTCGGATGGCTCGCTGCTACAGATTTATCCGAACACCGAGTCGGGTTCGATCCGCGTCGCTGCCGGCAAGACGCTCAACCTGCCTAACGGGGCCATCGTCTTGAACGTCACGGAGCCCATCGGTCCCGTGCGGCTGTTGGTCATGGTGTCGACACGGCAGCGTGTGTTCGCAGAGCTCGATCCAAGGCCCGAAGGGGCATTTCGCACCTTCGCAACCGGGGAAAGTGCCCTGCGCATTGCACAGGCTCACCGTGGGCCGCGACCTCTGTTTGCCGGGCAGTCCGTCTGCCCCACCGGTCAGGACTGTCTGGACGAGTTCGGCGCTGCGGTGGTCACGGTCGACGTGATTCGCTGAAGCTTCAAAGCTGTCGGCGCCGCAATCGGCAGTCGCGCCGCGCGACGCAGCAGTTCTCGATTGACCGAGCTGTGGGGCTTGAGCGCGGCCCGTTCATGCGCGAGCGCCGTCGCCACGTCGGGATGCCCGGAGCGAAGCGCCGCCTCGGTCAACGTCCAGTCGATGACGTCGCGCTGGGCATGGCTGCCGCCAAAGTTGTTCGCGATGAAGCGCACGGGATGCAAAGTCTCCACGCAGCTCTCGTACTGCTCACGCCAGAATTCGGTGAAGCCCCTGACCAGCGGCAGTCCTATCGCGTCAATCCAGTGGGCAGTGTCCGTGGCGCCACCGGCGTTGAGTTCCATCGCCACCACCAGTTCCTTGAGGCGGCCTTCGCGCCCGGCACCGAGATAGGCCATTGCCGCATGCAAGTCGTTGAACGGATAGAGCCGACCGTCGGCATGTTCGTCCCAGCAAGACGCCAGCTCCTGCCAGCGATCGCCGACGTCGACCCGACACAGATGCAGTCTCCACAACAAGGCGGACGCGTCGACCAAGTCGAGTGCAACGTGGCTCAGGTTGGCGCGAATTGGCCCGTCGTACAGGTCCAGGGCCGCGTCGAATTGCTGCAAGTCGAGGTGACACAACGCGCCATGCCACCAGTTGTGCACTTTGAAGAAATTGTCGTCCCGCGCCCAATGGGGTTGCCGCGCCCTCATCCAGCCGACACCATCCTCCGGGCGCCCCTGCATCTCCATCACATGCGCCACAGCGTGGTGGGCCCAGGCATCGAGCGGCTCCAGATCGAGGGCCTGCCGGCCGGTCTCTTCCGCCCGGGCGTAGTCAGCGGTCTCCTCGAGACCGAATGCGTACATCCCGATCACCGCGTGGTGGCCAGGGACCTCGCTCGACCAATGCGGCATGACGCGCGCCAAGCGATCGCGAAGATCGCGGGCGCTGCCGCGTTCGAAGTCCATCAGGTGCCCGATCTGCAGCCCCACCAGGTCGCGGGGGTGCCGCATGTTGTGATGGTCCATGCCGGTGGCTGCGGCAGACCAGTTGCCGACAAGCAGGTGCTCCAAGATCGCGGACTGGGACGCCTCCCGGTCATTCAGTCTTATGCCACCGATGCTGCTGGCGACCTGGCGTGCGGCCTGTGTCGCGGCCGGCTCCGTGGCGAGCGCGAGGATGAAACCCTTGAGCAGGTGAGCCTGGGCGAACGCGGGCGAATCGGCGATGGCCTCATCGAGCCTTGCGAGGGGATCGCCGCAATAGATGTTCAGGCTGCGTACGGCGGCGTCGAACAGGTCGGCGGCTCCCGCTGATGCATTGGAGAGGCAATTGCCTTGACGGTCGGTGACCATGCTGTTCCTTGGTGTGTGAATGAAACGCTGCTCGACTCGACAGCCCCTCCGCCACGGCGACGGCTGTCGTGAGACCACGTCACGACATCTTGGGTGGCCACCTGTGCGTCTCAGCCTGGCAGCTCACGCACCACGCATAGAGCGCGTCGTACATCACCAGGCCATGCTTGAGCATCTCGTGGTCATCCGAGTACGTCTGAGACAAGCCCAGTGAGATCGCGTAGAGACCAGCGGACTGCGGGGCCAGGTCGAGCCGCGACGTGTCGGCACCGCGGACGATGGTCGCAAGCTGCTGCAGCGCTGGTTCAGTCAGTTTGTGCTTCAAGACAAACGCGTCGAAGCTGCAGAGCTCGCCCACGTGCGACAGCTCGACGCCGGGGATGTCGTAGGGCACAGCTCCGGTCTGTTCAGCGGTGGCCAGCACGTCGCCTGCCGGCACGT
>JANMHY010000021.1:0-6563 GCA_031375525.1 Burkholderiales bacterium | reverse complement strand
CAGAGGACGCAGAGGTTCGCAGAGGACATACAGAGGCCTTCCTCTGCGTTCCCTCTGCGTCCTCTGCGCCTCTGCGGTGAATGAGGTTGCTGCGCTTTGACGATGGATGCCGCCCTCGCCCGCCTCGTCGATCAGATCCAGACCGCGCGCGCAGCCAAGAACGCGCTGCGCATCGTCGGTGGCGGCACGAAGGATTTCTACGGCAACGTGCTGCACGGCGACCTGCTCGACATCAAGCCGCTCGCCGGCATCTCGAACTACGAACCGAGCGAGCTCGTCGTCACCGTGCGCGCCGGCACGCTGCTCGAAGAGCTCGAAGCCGCGCTTGCCGAGCAAGGCCAGCATCTGGCGTTCGAACCACCGCGCTACGTGGCCCGCGGCACCGTCGGCGGCATGGTCGCTGCCGGATTGGCCGGCCCGGCGCGCGCCAGCGCCGGCGGCGTGCGCGACCATGTGCTCGGCGCGACTCTGGCGAACGGCAAAGGCCAGGTGCTGACCTTCGGCGGCCAGGTGATGAAAAACGTCGCCGGCTACGACGTGTCGCGTGCGCTCGCCGGCTCGATGGGCACGCTCGGCGTCATCTGCGAGGTCTCGCTGAAGGTGCTGCCGATCGCCGTGGCCACGGCGACGATCCGCTTCGAGTGCGATCAGCCCGCAGCGCTGAAGCGCCTGAATGACTGGGGTGGCGAGCCGTTGCCGATTTCCGCCAGCGCGTGGTGGAGCGGCATGCTGGTGCTGCGCTTGGCAGGCGCGCGCGCGGCCGTCGAAGCGGCGCAGCGGCAGTTGGGCGGCGACGTGATCGATGCGCCCCTGGCCGCGGCGTTCTGGCGCGGCCTGCGCGACCATGGCGACGAGTTCTTTGCCACGGCGGCCAAGGCCGAAGACAAGGGCGCCGCGCTGTGGCGCTTCTCGGTCGCCTCCACCGCGCCGCCGATCGCGCTGCAAGGCGAGCAGTTGATCGAGTGGGGCGGCGCGCAACGCTGGCTGTGCACGAATGCGGGTGCCGCCCTGGTGCGCGACGCGGCCGTGAAAGCCAGCGGCCACGCGACGCTGTTTCGCGGCCAGGACAAGAGTGCCGGCGCGTTTCACCCGCTGACGCCGGCTGTCGAAAAAATCCACCACGCGCTGCGCGACAGCTTCGACCCCGACCGCGTGTTCAACCGCGGGCGCTTGTATGCGGACCTGTGACGCCGCGACGAGCGAGCGCGTTGTCGAAGACATGCAGGCCTACGACCTGACCTGATGCAAACCAACCTCGCCCCCGAATACAAAGGCTCGGCCGACGGCGAAGCCGCCGAGGCGATCCTGCGCAAGTGCGTGCATTGCGGCTTCTGCACCGCCACCTGCCCGACGTACCAACTGCTCGGCGACGAGCTCGACGGTCCGCGCGGTCGCATCTACCTGATCAAGCAGGTGCTCGAAGGCGTGGCGCCGACGCGGGCGACACAACTGCATCTCGACCGCTGTCTGACCTGCCGCAACTGCGAGAGCACCTGCCCGAGCGGTGTGGAGTACGGGCACCTGGTGGACATCGGCCGCAAGGTCGTCGAAGCCAAGGTCGAGCGGCCGTTGATGGAGCGCCTGGTGCGCACGGCGTTGAAAGAAGGCCTGACCTCACCGCTGTTTTCGCCGGCGATGAAATTGGGTCAGATGGTGCGGCCGCTGCTGCCGGCGTCGCTGAAGAACAAGGTGCCGGCCAAGAGCAGCGCGCGCGCACACCAGTGGCCGACGCGCGCGCACACGCGCAAGGTGCTGATGCTGATGGGCTGCGTGCAGCCGGCGATGATGCCCAACATCAACGCCGCCACCGCACGCGTGCTCGACGCGGCCGGCATCCAGACGCTGGTGGCCGATGACGCCGGCTGCTGCGGCGCGATCCGCACGCACTTGAACGACGCCGAGGGTGGCCTGGCCGACATGCGGCGCAACATCGACGCCTGGTGGCCGCTCGTGCAGGGCCTCACTTCAGCGGGCACGGTCGAGGCGATCGTCATGAACGCATCGGGCTGCGGTGCCACGGTCAAGGAATACGCGCACCACCTGGCGCACGACAGCGCTTATGCCGAAAAGGCCGAGCGCATCAGCGCGCTGACGAAGGATTTGTCGGAGTTGTTGCCGATGCTCGTGCCGGCGTTGAAGCCAAAGCTGCGCGGGGCGAGCACACGGCTTGCGTTTCATCCGCCATGCACTTTGCAGCACGGGCAGCAGTTGCGCGGCGGCGTCGAGAGCGGCATGCGCGAACTCGGCTTCGACATCAGCGTGGCGATGAACGAATCGCACCTGTGTTGCGGCTCGGCCGGCACCTACAGCGTGACGCAACCCAAGCTCGCCTATGCGCTGCGCGACCGCAAGCTCGCCCACCTGGCGCCGCTCGAAGCGCAGACGATCGTCTCGGCCAACGTCGGCTGCATTGCGCATCTGCAGACCGGCACCACGACACCGGTGCGGCATTGGGTCGAAGTGCTCGACGATGCGCTGACGTGAGCTCAGCCGATGGCTGTGCCCACGATCAGCGCAACGGCAAAACATCCGCCGAGCACGCAGCCGGCAAGCACCTTGATCGCGGTGGCAGTGTCGTTGAACATAGTGATCTCCCTCTCCCCTTCGCCGATGCGCCCGTCGTCTTGAACGGTGTGCAGCCATGTTCGTCACGCAGCAAAAACGGCGCTGTGATCGATGCACGCGCTGCGCGACGGTTACCAGGCAAGCGGTGACGAGATGCTGTTGCGGTGCGCGCAGCCGCAAGGCGTGTATCCGCGCGTCAATGGGGTGCGACGGACTTCACGCGCAGCGCCAGCAGCACACCGGCCACGAGCAGCGCCACGCCGACGAACGTGAACAGGCCCGGCACTTCTTGTCGCAGCACGAAGGCATAGGACAGCGCGGCCAGGGTTTCGAAGACGATCAACTGCCCGGCCACCGCCGTCGGCAGACGCTGGCTGGCGGCGTTCCAGCACAAGGTGCCGAGCCACGACGCAAACAGGCCGATCGAGAACATCAGGCCGATGAACAACAGCGGCGTCGGGCCGAACGGCATGACGAAGGCGCTGCCGGTGGCCGCGCTCCAAGCCCAGAACGCAGCGAAGCCGAGGGCCGACAGCGGCAGCGTCGCCAGACCCTGCGCCGTCGCCCACGCGCTCGCCGAGCGGTCCGGATGAGCGCGCATCCAGTCGGCGTTGCGGATCGGGTACCAGGTCCAGCAGATCACGGCGACGACGGCGAGCAGCGCACCGAGTGCGTAGCGGCCGAGATCCGCGCTCTCGTCGGCGCGCAGGCGTTGCAGCTCGACCTGGTTGACGCAGGCGATGCCGGCGGCGATCAGCAGCAGCGACGGCACGAGTTGCGACCACGGCAGGCGGCCGTCACGCGCGTGGTCACGCAGGTTCGACGTGATCGCGATCACCACCGGCAGCGTGCCGATGATCATCGTCGGCAGCGGCCCGCCGGCGCGCTGGATCGCCGCAGCCAGGCACAGGTAGTAGAGCAGGTTGCCGACGATCGAGAGCTTGCCGGCCTCGACCCAGTCGGCGCGCGTGAGCTGCGCCAGGCGCGCGCGGCCGAACCACGCCAGCGGCAGCGCGATCAAACCGAACGCGAGATAGCGCGACACCGACAGCAGCGCGGCCGGGTAGTCGGGCAGCATCAACGGTGCGACGAAGACCAGGCCCCACATCAGGCCGGCAGCCAGCGCGAACAGCGTGCCGATCAGCATCGCCCACGCCGTGCGCCGGTCCGGTTCACCAGACCTTGCACGGCTTCTCGCGCACCATCGGCTGGCCAGCCTTGCACGAGAACGCGCGTGCGAATTCGGGCATGTTGGCAAGCACGCCGTTGACGCGATAGCGTGGCGGCGAATGGAAGTCGGTCAGCGCACTCAGCCGCAACGCTTCGGGTCGCTCGTTGCTGCAGGCCCATTGCGCCATGCCGACGAAGAAACGCTGGTCGGGCGTGAGGCCGTCTCGCGGCTCGAGGGCCTGCTGCGCCGTCACCGTCTTCCACGCCAGGTACGCGAGCACCGTGCCGCCGAGGTCGGCAACGTCTTCGCCCAGGGTCAGGCGCCCATTGATCTTGATCTCGTCGACGACGGTGTAGCCCGAATACTGCTGGACCACGCAGGCGCTGCGGCGCTTGAACTCGGCAGCGTCCTTCTTCGTCCACCAATCGCGCAGATTGCCCTGGGCGTCGAACTGCCGGCCTTCATCGTCGAAGGCGTGGGTCAGTTCGTGGCCGATGGTCGCGCCGGTGTTGCCGTAGTTCGGCGCGTCGTCCATCTTCGGATCGAACAGCGGCGGCTGCAGGATGCCGGCCGGGAAGTTGATCTCGTTCAACTGCGCGCTGTAGTAGGCGTTGACCGTGGGCGGCGTCATGGCCCATTCGCTTCGATCGACTGGTTTGCCGATCTTGGCCAGCTGCCGTCGCGCCTCGAAGGCCCGGCTGCGTTCGACGTTGCCGAAGAAGTCGGCTCGCCGCACGTCGAGCGTGGCGTAGTCGCGCCAGCTTTCGGGGTAGCCGATCTTGTTGACCAGCGTGCGCAGCTTGGCCAACGCCGCCTGCTTGGTCTTGGCGCTCATCCAGTCGAGCTGCTCGATGCGGCTCTGCATCGCCACCTCGATTGCCGCCGTCATCGCGGCCGTGCGCTGCCGGGTCTCGGGCGCGAAGGTGTTCTTGACGAACAGCTCGCCGAGCGCCTCGCCGAGGTCGCGGTCCACCCAGCGCACGCAATCCTTCCAGCGCGGCGGCATCGTCTCGACGCCGCGCAACGTGGTGGCGTAAAAGTCGAAATGGGCCTGTGCCTCCGGCTGCGACAGGGTCGGCGCCTGCGCATGGAGGAGGTGCCAGCGCAGATAGGTCTTCCAGTCGGCGAGCGGGCGCTGCAGCAGCAGGGCCTGGAGCTGGCGAAAGAACGCGGGCTCGGTGACGTTGATCGGCGTTGCCGCGGGCACGGCGCGGCCCGCGAGGTAGCGCGTCCAGTCGAAGGCCGGCGCCAGTGCGCGCAACTGCGCGGCCGACAGGCGGTGATAGACCTTGCGCGGGTCGCGCCGCGCTTCGCGCGGCAGCGACGAGCGCGCGAGCGCGGTCTCGATCGCCATCACGGTGCGCGCCTGCGCCTCGGCCGTTGCGTGCGCGTCGCCGAGCAACTCGAACATGCGCACGACATGGGTGCGATAAGCCTCGCGCAGCCGAGCGGACTTGGCATCGGACTTCAGGTACTGGTCGCGGTCGGGCAGGCCGAGGCCGCCAGCATCGGCTTGCGCAATGACCTGCGAAGCGTTCGCGTAGTCCTGCTCCGAGCTGAAGCCGAACAGGGCGTTGCCGGCGCCGGCCTCATGCAGCGACACCAGCAGGCCCGCCAAGGCTCGCTTCGACGCCAGCGCGGCGACGCCGGCGAGTGCCGGCTGCAAAGGCGCCAGTGCGGCCGCATCGATCGCCGCTTTGTCCATGCAGGCTGCGAAGTAGTCGCCTGTCTTCTGCTCGGACGCAGTACGGCCGGGCCGCGGCCGCGCGGCGTCGATGAGCAGCCCCCACAGCAAGCGCAGGTTGTCCTGATGCAGCTTGTCGTAAACCTCCCAGCGCGCACGGTCGGGCGGGATCGGATTCTTCTGCTGCCAGCCGCCGCAGGCGTAGCGATAGAAGTCCACACAGGCCTCGACGCTCGTGTCCATCGAGCCGAGGTCGAGGCCGGGCGAGTACGGCAAGGCCTTCAGCGGTTGATCGCCCTCGCCGGCGGGCTGGGCGAGGGCGACAGCCAGCGGCAGCGACAGCAGCGCGGTCAGCGCCAGGCACAACAAGGAGCGGCGGCGGTTCATGGAGCGGTGGTTCGAAGCATCGGCAGTGACGCCGCTGCCGAGCATGCCATGCGCGGTGCAGGCGCACAAAGCACAACGGCCGCACGCGGCGATGAACCGCGTGCGGCCGCTCCGCTATTGCGACGACCGTCGTTGCGCGACGCGTCAGCGCACCTTGCCCGCCTTCCACGCATTGAGCAGCGTGTCATAGGCGATGGTCTCGCCCTTGGGCTTCTCGTTGGCCAGCTTGGCCCACGGCGCGCCCTTGTCGCTCAGGTACTTCTTCGGGTCTTCCTTCTTGTTGAGCTTGGGTGCGCAGCGCGCCATGCCGGCACGCTCGAGCCGCGCCATCACCTGGTCCATCTCTTCGGCCAGGTTGTCCATCGCCGCCTGCGGCGTCTTCTCGCCCGTCACCGCCACGGCCACGTTCTTCCACCACAGTTGCGCCAGCTTCGGGTAGTCGGGCACGTTGGTGCCGGTCGGCGTCCAGGCGACGCGCGCCGGGCTGCGGTAGAACTCCACCAGGCCGCCGAGCTTGGGCGCCAGATCCGTCATCGCCTTGCTCTGGATGTCGCTCTCGCGGATCGGCGTCAGGCCGACGATGGTCTTCTTCAGCGACGTGGTCTTCGAGGTGATGAACTGCGCGTACAGCCACGCGGCCGCCGTCTTGTTGGCGTCGTGCGCTTCGAAGAAGGTCCACGAGCCGACGTCCTGGTAGCCGTTCTGCATGCCCTGCTTCCAGTACGGACCATTGGGCCCCGGCGCCATGCGCCACTT
>JANMHY010000138.1:0-5477 GCA_031375525.1 Burkholderiales bacterium | reverse complement strand
TCGCGCAGCCGCTTGTCGATGTAGATCACCTGCTCGATGGGTGCGTCGAAGCCGGTCAGCAGCATGTCGCAGACGATCAGGAAAGCGATGCCGGTGTTGCCCTTGTCCGGGTCGTCGAGGTCGAAGCCCTTGCAGAAGTTTTCCACGGCGTTGAGCCGCAGCGCTTCCTTGCGCGCATGCGTGATGTAGGCCGCCTCGTTGGTGCCGTCGGATGACACCACCACCACCGCCTTCAAGAACGCCAGCTTGCGCAACAGCTCGGCGTCCGGGGCTGACTGCGTCTGCTCTTGCGCGATGCGCATAGCGAGCGCGTCCTTGATGCCTTCGCGGTAGCGCACGCACGCCAGCTTCGAGTGACACACCACCTGCGCCTTGAAGCCATTGGGCAGGATGTTGTCCACGTAATGGCGCACCAAGTCGCGGGCGATGGCGTCGATGCGCGCCTTGGCCTCGAGGATGTCGCCGCTAGCGCCGTACTTCTTCTTGATCGCCGCCAGCTCTTCCTCGCTGCGGTCGCGGAACAGGTCTTCGAACGCTTCGTCGAAGGCGTGCTTCTCGTTCAGTGCGCTGTCGGCCGTGCGGCCTTCGTAGAGGATCTGTAGCGTGGCGCCGTCGTTCACCGCGTCCAGCAGCTTGTAGGTGTCGATGTACTCGCCGAAGCGCTTGTGCGTCTTGCGTTCACCGTGCCGTTCGGTCATCAGCGGCGTGCCGGTGAAGGCCAGCCTCGTCGCGTTCGGGAAGGCTTCGAGCAGGTTCTCGCCGAGGTCCGAGCTTTGCGTGCGGTGCGCCTCGTCGATCATCAGCACGATGCGCGCCGACGGGTTCACCACACCGAAGGTCTTGGCAGCGGGGATCGCCCGGTAGGTGCCCAGCGCTTCTGAGACGATGTTGCTCAGCACCGGCTCCCGCTCCTGGAACTTGTGCACCATCACCATGTTCAGGTCGGAGCTGTCGTTGGCCAGATGCTGGCGCAGCTCGTGCGTGCTGCCGATCACGTTGACACGGCCGCCGATCAGCGTGGCGGTTTCGCCGAGCTGGTCCTCCAGGTCTTGCCGGTCGTTGATCAGAATGATCTTGAAGTCATTCAAGTCCGTGCTGGCGCGCAGCATGCGCGCCACGAACACCATCGTCAGTGACTTGCCCGAGCCTTGCGTGTGCCACACCACGCCGCTGCGCTCTGGCGCTGTTCTGCCGGTGCGCAGCCGCTGCACGATCTTGTTGGCGGCGCGGAACTGCTGGTAGCGGCACACCACCTTCACCCGGTCGCCGGCATCGGTGTCCATGAACACGGTGCAGGTGCGCAGCATCTGCAGCAGGTTGCTGCGCGCCAGCATGCCCGCCACGAGGCGTTGCTGCGCGTTCATACCGGCTTGGCCGGCATCGTCTGACGGGTACAGCGTCTTCCAGGCGTAGAAATGCTCTTCGCCCGAACTGATGCTGCCGTAGTCGGCCTCCACCCCGCTCGTGCGAATCAGCAGCAGGTTGGTGTGGAACAGCCGCGGCTCGCCCTCGTTGAGTCCATCGCGCTCAGTCTCGGCCCGGCGGCGCATGTAGCGTTGAAGTTGCACGAAGCCTTCCTGCATCGGGTTGGCGCAGGTGGCCGAGCCCTTCTTGCACTCCACCACGCCCAACGGAATGCCGTTCACGAACAACACGATGTCTGGGATGATGAATTCGCGCACGCAGCCCGGCGTCTCGATGCGGAACTGGTTGATGGCGTGGAACTGGTTGCGCTCGGGGTGGTGGAAGTCGATCAGTTGCACCACCGGATCGGCCTCGCCGGTGGCCTCGTTCACGTCCACCTGTGCCTTCATCAGCAGCTCGTGCACGGCCTGGTTGGCTTCGAGCAGGGTGCGCTTGGGCTGGCGCAGCAGTTGTTGTTCCAGCTCGTCGAGTTGCCGCGGCGCGAGCCACTCGGCGCCGTCGTGCAAGCGGTTGATGGCGCTGACCGCCTGGCGAAAAACGCTGGGCAGCCACCAGGTGCGAAAGCTTTCGCGCAGGCTGGGCGTGGCAGTTTGCGGCACGTTCGGGCCTTGGTCGATCACCGTCCAGCCCTGCGCGGCGAGCTGCTGCAGGAAGGGTTGTTCGACTTCGGTGTATTCGCTCACCGCGCTTCGATCCGGCGACGCGATTGCAAACCCGCCTCGGTCAGGCGGTAGCGCTGCTTGCTGCTGCGCGGCCTGTCGGGCTGGGTCATGGCGATCAACTGCGCGTCCAGCGCGGGTTGCAGAAAAGCTTCCCGAAAATGCTTGTCGTCCTTCAACTGCAGGGCGGCTTGAAGCTGCTGGCGTGACATCTCGCCTTCCAGCGCCGCCAGCAGCCGGTCGACGGCCTCGGCGAACTGCGGGGGCACTTCGGGGGTGACTTCGGGGGTGACTTCGGGGGTCACTTGATCGGTCGCCACCATGGAAGTCGCTTGCGCCTGGGGGTGCACCGGCAGCCGAATCACGAACGAGGTGCGTTCATCGTCACTCTCAAATACCGGCGCTGGCGAGCCGTTGCCAGCCATCATCTTCAAGATTTTGGGGATGCCGGTGGAGCGCCCTTCGGTCAAATCCAGCTCTTTCAAGAACTCGCCGATGCGCCGGTTGCGGTAGCGCCGGCTCACTGCGCGGCCCGCTTGCAGATCGGCCAGCTTGATCGAGCGGTCGGGCCCGGGAAAGCTCAGCACCACCAGCTCGTCACGGTCGATACGCACCTCGATCGGCTCACGCTCTTCATACGAGCGGTGGTACACGGCATTCACCACCGCTTCTTCGATCGCGGCATAGGGGTAGTTCCAAACCCGCTCGGCCTCGGCGCGCTGCGGGTGCTTGATCACCGTCTCAACCAGGTAGTTGCGCCGGATGTAATCGAGCGCCTCGCGCGTCATGCGGCCGAGCGGCCCCTTGAAGATTTTTTCCTCGAAGCGGTCACCGCCCGCGCCTTCGGGGAACCACACCACATCAATCTGCGTGCCCGGGAAAAAGCGCTCGGGCGCTTCATTGAAGAACAGCAGGCCCACGTTCTTCGGCAGCGGCGCTTCGCTCGCGCCGCCCACCACGTTCATCTGCCGGCCGAGGGCTTCGAGCGACAGGGCCGGCGCGTCATCGGCCAACTCGCTGCCGACCTCGCGCAGAAAACCCAGCATCAGCGGCAACGACAGATCGGCCACGCGGGCGGTCTGGCAAAAGCGGTCGTCGAACGGCACCTTGGCCGCCAGGCTCAGCAGCTCCTGCTCGTCATCGCCCTTGGCCTCCACCGTACTGGTGTAGCGGCGAATGTAGTAGTGCCAGGTCTTGTGCTTTGCCGTCACCGCGGCCGGCACTTTGTATGGCCGGGTCTGCCCACCAGGCGCCCACAGCACGATGAGCTTGCGGCCTTCGACCTGTTCGACGCTCAAGATCGGAAAGTACGGCGGTTGGATCAGTTGGCAGTGGGCCAGCAGTTCCTGCTGAATCTTGTCGAGCTGGTTCTCGGCCAAGCCCACCGGCGGAAAGACCGGCTGGCCGTTGGCATCGCAGTCCTGCCCGATCACCACATAGCCACCGCCGAGGTTGGCGAAGTCGTTGGCAAACGCACACACGGTGCGCAGGATGGCGTCCGGGTTCCAGCCCGCCTTGTATTCGATGCGCTCACCCTCGACTGTGCGCTGGCGCAGCAGGTCTTGCAGGTTGATGGGGAGCTTGGTGGGCATGGCTGACGGAGTCAGGCGGGCACGGCGACGGTGTCGGCGATCTTCACCGGAACTTTGCCGGTGAGGAGGTCTTGCATGAGGCCGAGTTTTTGGTGCCGCAGCTTGTCTCGTTGCTGTTGTTCGATTTGAATCATGCCGTCGCAACGATGAAGCCGAAGAGCAATCAACGCCTGTTCGTTCGTGCTATTTGGAACTGCCAGCGGCAGTTTTCGAAGAGCGGCCAGAGTAATCTCTGCAAATGTGGTGCCCTTGATCGCAGCAAGCACACTCATCTGAAATCGCCGCTGCCGCAGCGCCCAAAGCAGAAACGTGCGGTCGAGTCCATCCTTTGCAGCGACTTTGGCGGTACCTTGCGTCAAGTTCGCGCCGTCCAGCTCTTGCGGCACTGGAAGCACCTTCCCAACTGTTGCCCGAATCGCCATCACGATGTCGCCAGATCGGACTTCCGAACGCTTGTATGCGTGTGCAATCCGCCTGCTGGTGCAAAGCATTTGACTGCGGTCGAAAAAGTCTCCAGACATGTCGCCAGTGCGGATGTACGGAATACCGCCATCGACATGCGGGCCAGCCTGAACGATTCCGTATGTGATGTCTGAGTTGACCAAGGAGCCCAAAGCGCAAATGTTCCATTGACTTGGAATCAGCCCAAGCGGTGTCTCTCGATACAGCTCCGGCGCCTGCTCCCGAGGCGGGCGCAGTTGGCCGTTGGGCAGCACGCCGCGGGTGAACAGGTCGTGCATCAGCCCGGCCTTGATCTGCTGGTGCTTCTCGATCAGCGCTTCGGTCTTTTCAATCGCCGTGTCGAGGCTGGTGAGGATGGCGGCGATTCGCTTCTGCTGTACGCCACCAGGGTTGTGAAACGGAGTCTTTGCCAGCCAGTCACGGCTAATGCTGGGGACACCTGTTGCCTCGTTGAGTTTGGTGAGATCGAAGTTCAACAGGCAGTAGTAGAGCCACTCGATGTCGATACCCGGCATCGGAACAACGGCATACGTCGTGTCCGAGGGCCAGAAAGGCGATCGGAAAAGATGTGGCGTACCGAGTGAACCCTTGCGCGCGACGACGACGCCTCGATCGAACAGCGCACAGGTCGCTTTGGCATAGATACCGCCGGTGCCTACAACTGGCACCTCGCCGTCCACACTCACCACATCGCTTGGTGACTTGCCGTAGTGAATCTTCGCTAGTACGCCGAGCGATTCAGGCATACCCCAGCTCCACCAAGAACCCCCGGAACTCCACCGCCGCCGCATCCCACTCGGCTTCGAGCTGCATCGCCGTCACCGCGTACTTGCCCCACAGGTTCTCGATCGCTACCACGCAAGCCCGCTGGTCGGCACGCAGGTATTGGCGGTAGCTGTCGAACAGTGTCTGTCCCAGGCGCTGCAGGATCACCCCGCGCGCCTCGTCGCGGCTGATCTTCAGGCGGGCTTGCTCGACCAGATCGTCACGCTTCTTCTGCGTGCTCTTGACCAGGGCCTTGAGCGCCTTGGCTTCGTCTTCCAGCGTCTTGTGCTGCGCCAGTTGCGCCTCGATGCGTTGCGCCTCGACCTGATGCGAAGACCAGTCGCCGAAGCTGCGGTCGCGCTTGGCGAGCTTCATCAGTCCACGGGCTTCCTTGAGCTGCGCCTTCAGGTCTTTTACCTGCTCGGCGGGCAGCACCCCGGTGGACTCGGCGTCTTCAAAGTCTTCTTCACTCGCCGCGGCAAAAAGCGCCTGCAATTCGGCCAGGCGGGCGTGCTGCTGTTCCAGCTCGGCCAGCACCTGGGGGAACTGGCTTTGCAGGATGTCTTCGTCGGGG
>JANMHY010000154.1:0-3133 GCA_031375525.1 Burkholderiales bacterium | reverse complement strand
GGTGATGACGACGTCGCAGCCCAACGTGCTCGCCGTCAACGCCGACAAGGTGCCGGCCAAGACGGTGGCTGAGTTCGTGGCCTGGGCCAAGGCGCAAGGCGGCAAGATGAACTACTCCTCGCTCGGCAACGGCAGCTCGGCACACCTGACGATGGAGCTGTTCCTCGCCGAGACTGGTGTGCAGGCCACGCACATCCCGTTCAACGGCTCGCCACCGGCCGCGATGGCCGTGGCGCAAGGCGAGGCCGATGCCACCTTCATGGTCGCGCCGGCGCTGCTGCCGCATGTGAAGAACAACACGGTGCGCCTGCTCGCAGTCAGCAGCGCGCAGCGGCCGGAGTCGCTGAAGGACGTGCCGACGCTGGCGGCAGCCGGCTACCCGAACGTCGAGTCGCTGGCCTGGAACGGCTTGTTCGCTTCGCCCGGCACGAGCGAGGCGGTGGTCGCGCGCATCAACGCCGATGTCAACGAGGCGCTGAAGGACGCGGCGGTGAAGAGCGCGCTCGAGTCACAAGGGCTTACCGTGGTCGGCGGCACGGCGTCAGACTTCAAGCGCGTGATCGACGGCGACGTCAAGCGCTGGGGCCCGGTGATCGAGAAGCTGGGCGTCAAACTCGATTGAGCGGAGCCGTACCGCCATGGGCCAAACGTTCGAACAGATCCAACAGCAGCATGGCGAATGGACGGCAATGTCGATCCACCTCGGCGACAACCGCTACACGCGGCTGCCGCCAGCGCCCGACTGGAGGCTGCGCCGCTTCGTGCAGTTGGTGGCCGACCTGCTCGGCAAGCCGATCAGCCAGACCCGCGTGCTCGACCTGGCCTGCCTCGAAGGCCACTACGCGATCGAGTTCGCGCTGCATGGCGCCGAGGTCACGGCCATCGAGATCCGCGAGGCCAACATCGCCAAGGCGCGCTACGCCAAGGAGCAGATGGGCCTGGACAAGCTGACGCTGGTGCAGGACGACGTGCGCAACATCTCGGTGGAAAAGTACGGCCGCTTCGACGTCATCATCTGCGCCGGCCTGATCTACCACCTCGACGTGCCCGATGTCTTCCACTTCACCGAGCGCATGGCCGAGATGTGCACGCGCCTGGCGATCATCGAGTCGCAGATGAGCCTGCAGGACCACGACTGCGTCGAGTTCAACGGCCACAAGTACTGGGGCCTGTGGTACCAGGAGCACCAGCCCGACGCCACGCCGGAAGAAAAGGCGGCCGACAACTGGGCCTCGATCGACAACGTGCGCAGCTTCTGGTTCACGCCGGCCTCGCTGTGCAACCTGGTCTCGCAGGCTGGCTTCACGTCGCTGTTCGAATGCCACAACCCGGTGATGCCGGACGTGGCCGACGACCGGCGGACCTATGTGGCGATGAAGGGCGTGCGGCAGGCCGTGCACTCGTCGCCGCCGACCGATGCGCTGCAGGACGTGCAGCACCCCGAGCACAACCCGGTGCCGCTGAACTCGATTCACCTCCAGCACGGCGCCGCGTTCCGCTTCTTCAAGAACGCGATGCCGCAGGGGTTGAAGGATGTTGTCAAGCCGGTGCTCAGACGCGTCGGCGTGCTGCCGCCCGACGAGACGCCCGAGTTCATGAAAAAGAAGAAGGGCGGTTGAAAGTTCAGTCCGTCACCCCGGCCAGCAGCGCGGCGTTGCCGCCGGCCGCTGCGGTGTTGACCGTCAGCGTCTGCTCGGCTGACAGCCGCCACAGCGCGGCGCTCAGGTCGCCCACGTAGAGCGGCACGATCGCGCCGCGGCGCGCGGCCAGGCGCTGACGCAACGCGGCGGCAAAGCCGGGCTCGGTGATGACGCCGTGCACGCGGTCGTCGGCGGCGATGGCCGCGACCGCAGCGTCGAACGGCGCGTCGATCAGCTGCACCGCGCCCGGCGGCAGCGCACCGGCGCGTTGCCAGTAGACGAACACGCCCTCGGCCTGCTCGCGCGCGGCCGGCGGCAGCGCGACGAGCAGCGTGTTGCCCGCGGCGAGCGCGGCCTGCCACTGCGTCTGCGTCGCCGCATCGGCCGACGTGGCGATGCTGGCGATGACGCCGCGGCCATGCAGGCGCAGCTCGTTGCGCTCGCCGGTCGGGCCGGGCAGGGTTTGCACGGCGAGCTGCTGTCGTGCCTGGATCGCGAGTGCGGAGGCGCGCACCGAATCGAGCCAGGCGCAGCGCTCATCGAGCGTGGCGGTGTTCCATGCGCTGGCCTGGACGCGTGAGATCGCGGCATCGAGATTCGCCGCTGGCGCATCGTTCAATGCGGTTGGCGCAACGGTCGGCGATGCCGACGCCGCAAAGCGCATCAGGTAATGCGGCCCGCCGGCTTTAGGCCCCGTGCCCGACAGCCCTTCGCCGCCGAAGGGCTGCACACCGACCACCGCGCCGATGACGTTGCGGTTGACGTACACGTTGCCGATGCGCGCCCGGTCGGCGATGCGCTCGGCGCGGCTGTCGATGCGCGTCTGCACGCCCAGCGTCAAGCCGTAGCCGAGGGCGTTGATGCGGTCGACGAGGGCATCGACATCGCCCGACCAGCGCACGATGTGCAGCACCGGGCCGAAGACTTCTTCCTTCAGGTCTTCGATGCGGGCGAGCTCGAAGGCGATCGGCACCTGGTGCGTCGGCCCGGCCGCGCCGCGTGGGCTGGCGGCGACGAGCTTGGCGCTGCGCAGCAAGCGCTCGACATGGCGGGCGATGCCGGCATGCGCTTCGGCGTCGATCAGCGGGCCGACGTCGGTGGCGAGTTGCGCCGCATCGCCGACGCGCAGCTCGGCCATCGCGCCGGCGACCATTTCGATCACGCCGTCGGCGATGCTGTCTTGCACGCACAGCAGCCGCAGCGCCGAGCAGCGCTGGCCGGCCGAGCGGAAGGCGCTCTGCACGACCGCATCGACGACTTGCTCGGGCAGCGCGGTGCTGTCGACGATCATCGCGTTCAGGCCGCCGGTCTCCGCGATCAGCGGGCGCAGCGGGTCGCCGCTCTTGGCCAGTGTGCGGTTGATGATCTGCGCCACCGGCGTGCTGCCGGTGAAGGCGACGCCCGCCGTGTGTTCATGCGCTACGAGCGCCGCGCCGACGATTTCTCCCGCGCCGTGCAGAAGCGCCAGCGCGTCGTGCGGCACACCAGCTGCG
>JANMHY010000016.1:0-2313 GCA_031375525.1 Burkholderiales bacterium | reverse complement strand
GCCGAGGCCTTTCGCGCCGCGCAGGTTGCCGCGGGCGCCGAACTCGAAGAAGCGCTGCAGCCGTTCGCCGCATCGAACTGGGAAGAAGCGCTCGGCTCGTCGGGCACCGCGGGCGCGGTGTCGCAACTGCTGGTGGCGATGGGCCACAGCGATGGCGTGGTCACGCCCGACCGCCTGCGTGCGCTGATCGAGCGCTGCGTCGCCGCCGGCCACATCGACAAGCTCGAACTGCCCGGCCTGAAGGGCGACCGAAAACCGGTCATCGCCGGCGGCCTGGCGCTGCTCTACACCTTTGCCGCGCAGTTCGGCATCGAGCGCCTGCTGCCGGCCAAAGGCGCGCTGCGCCAGGGCGTGATCGTCGAGTTGCACGAGCGGCTGGCGGCGCTGCGTCACGGCGACGGCGCCACGCCGCGCGGCGACAAACGCGACGCCACCGTGTGCGACATCCAGCGCCGCTTCGACGCCGACACCGCGCAGGCGGCGCGGGTTCGCGCCGTCGCCCTCGCGCTGTACCGCGACCTCGCGCCCGACGACGACGATGGTGCGCGTGAACTCGGCTGGGCGGCCGAGCTGCACGAGATCGGCCTGGCGATCTCGCACCATGACCACCACCGCCACAGCGCCTACCTCGTCGGCCACCTCGACGCGCCGGCGTTCTCGCAGACCGAGCAGCGCCAGCTCGCCGCGATCGTGCTCGGCCAGCGCGGCGGGTTGCGCAAGCTCGAAGCGCCCTTGGCCGACAAGCGCTTTGCACGCCAGGTGCTGGCGCTGCGGGTGGCCGTCATCAAGTGCCACGCCCGCGGCGAGGTCGATGCGCGCGCGCTGAACCTGCGCAGCGACGGCAAGGACCGCAGCAGACTCTCGTTCGGTGCCGAGTGGGCCGCAACCCATCCGCGAACGCTGTACCTGCTGGAGCAGGAAGTCGAGGCCTGGAGCAAGAGCGGCGCCGGCACGCTGACGCTGCGCGCGTCTGCGGACGACTGGACTTGATCGCGCCTCAGCGGCGTGTCGCCGGCACCAGCCGGTCCGACGGCTCGACGTGCGCCTCGCTGTCCAGCTCGATCGCGACCTGCGTGCAGACGGCGCGGCACAACAACGCCACACGCTCGCTCTGCAGCCGGTAGTAGATCTGCGTGCCGTCGCGGCGCTTGGCCAGCACGCCGCTGCGGTACAGCGTGGCCAGGTGCTGCGACATGTTCGGCTGCGTGGTCTCGATCTCGGCCAGCAGTTCCGAAACGTTCTTCTCGCCGTTGCAGACCGCGCTGATGATCTTCAGCCGGATCGGCGTCGACAACACCGAAAACAGCTCGGCCACCGATTCGAAGACCTGGTCTTGCGTGCCCTGCTGCGTCATGCCCTGGTCCGATGCGTTGCGATGCCTCCGAGTGTATTCGCACGCACCGATATTTGGCTGCCCGCTCTCAGTGGTAGCGCGGCACCATGGCTTCGAGCGACACCGGCTTGATGCGCGCCGCGTGGCCGGCGCAGCCGAAGGCCTCGAAGCGCAGCTTGACGATGCCGCGGGCGGCCTTCTTCGCGGCCAGCATGGCCTTGCGCGGATAGAACTCGCTGGGCTGCTCGGCAAAGGCCTGGCGAATGGCGCCGGTCATCGCCAGGCGGATGTCGGTGTCGATGTTGATCTTGCGCACGCCGCTCTTGATGCCACGCTGGATCTCTTCGACCGGCACGCCGTAGGTTTCCTTGATGTCGCCGCCGTGGCTGCGGATGATCGCCAGCCACTCCTGCGGCACGCTCGACGAGCCGTGCATCACCAAATGCGCGTTCGACACCGCGTCATGGATGCGCGCAATGCGCTCGATGGCCAGGATGTCGCCGGTGGGTTTGCGGGTGAACTTGTAGGCGCCGTGGCTGGTGCCGATGGCGATCGCCAGCGCATCGACGCGGGTGCGGGCAACGAAGTCGCGCGCTTGATCCGGATCCGTCAGCATCATGTCGTGGGTTAGTTTGCCGGCCGCGCCGACGCCGTCTTCTTCACCGGCCTCGCCGGTCTCGAGTGAGCCCAGGCAACCCAACTCGCCTTCCACCGAGACGCCGATGGCATGCGAGAACTCGCAGACCTTGCTCGTGACGGCGACGTTGTAGTCGTAGCTGGCCGGTGTCTTCGCGTCTTCCATCAACGAGCCGTCCATCATCACGCTGGTGAATCCCGAGCGGATCGACTGCTGGCACACCGCCGGCGAGGCGCCGTGATCCTGGTGCAGCACGATCGGGATGTCCGGGTGCGACTCCACGGCCGCCAGCACCATGTGCCGCAGGTACGGCTCGCCGGCGTACTTGCGCGCGCCGGCCGAG
>JANMHY010000005.1:0-6051 GCA_031375525.1 Burkholderiales bacterium | reverse complement strand
GGCCAGACGTTCCTCGGCCCGCGGCGGCGCCGCGCCGGTGGCGGCAAAACACATCGTCGCCGCCAACATGTAGAGGTCGGCCGAGGCGTTGATGCGCTCGAAGCGCGTCGTCTGCTGCTGCTCCGGCGCCGCCCACGGGCTCATCGTCATCTCGCCGAGCTCCATCGCCACGCCGTCCATGCCCAGCAGCAGCGGCGCGTTATCGTCGGCCTTCATCAATATCTGGTCGGGCTGCACCAGGCCGTGCACGAAGCCGGCCTTGTGCAGCGCTTCGAGCGCATCGAGCAGCTTGTCGTACAGGCGCACCAGGCCACCGACGGTCGGCGCTTCGGGACGCTCCAGACGCTGCTCTTCGAGCGTCTGGCCGTCGATGTGCGGCATCAACCGATAGACGGTGCGGTTGGCGTTGATGACGCCGAACACTTTGACGACGCCCGGGTGGTCGACCACGGCCAGCGCCCGCGCGTCCTGCACGAAGGCCTCGCAAACCACCGACAGCGCAATCGCGTCGCCGGCCTGGCGCGCACGCACGGCGCCGTCGGGCTGGCGGATTGCCAGCGCGCGCGGAAAGCACTCGACCAGCACCAGCGGCTGCTGGTGGCCCGGCTCGCGCACGCGGTAGGCAAAACCATGCGGCCCCTGGTGCAGCGTCTGCTCGACGACGAAGCGGTCGATGCGCACGCCCGCCGGCAACGGCACCACCGGGCCCACGGGTGTGGACGCGGCTTGGGGGAACGGCAGAGGAGTGGTCGTCATCGAGAGGGCAACAAAAGCAACGATCGCAAGCGTAGCCGATCGAGCAAGGGCTCAGCCGCCGGTAACCGGAGGAAAGAATGCCAGCTCGGCATCGGCATGCAGCGCCTGGTCTTCGTCGGCCATCTGCTGGTCGAGCGCGCAACGCAAGGCGCGGCCGCGCGCCAGCAGTTGCGCATGCGCGCCGCCGCGTGCGATCAGCGCGTCACGCGCGTCGGCCACGGTGGCATCGGCGGGCAACTCGATCGTCTCGCCGGGGCCGAGGGCTTCGCGCAGCGAGGCGAAGTAGCGCAGTCGTACTTGCATGATCAGAGCAGCGCGGTCAGCGGCAGGTAGCGCACCATGTCACCCCGAACGATCGGCTGCAGCGGCGGGTTGTCCAGCAGACCGTCGGCCCACACCGCCGACGTGAGCACGCCCGAGCTCTGGTTGGCAAACAGGTCGAGCCCACCCTGCGCATTGCAGCGCACGCGCAGGAACTCGCGGCGCTTGTCGGGGCGCGGCCAGTCGAAATCGGCGCGCATCGGCAGCGGTTGCGGCAGCGCGGCAGCGGCGCCTTGCAATGCACGCAGCACCGGCGCGACGGCAAGAAGAAAGGTGACGAAGCTCGACACCGGGTTGCCGGGCAGGCCGATGAACAGCGACTCGCTGCTGTCGTGGCGGCGCACCGCGCCGAACGCCAGCGGCTTGCCCGGCTTCATGGCGACCTGCCACAACTCGACGCGGCCTTCGGCGCTGAGCGCGGGGCGAATGTGATCTTCTTCGCCGACGGAGACACCACCGGACGTGAGGATCAGGTCGTTGTCTTTCGCTGCGGTGCGAAGGGCCTCGCGCGTAGCGTCGAGCCGGTCGGGCACGATGCCGAGGTCGGTGACCTCGCAGCCTGCGGCTTGCAGCAGGCCGCGCAGCATGTAGCGGTTCGAGTTGTAGATCGCGCCCGGCGGCAGGTCTTGCGGCGCCACGCTGCCGGGCATGACGAGTTCGTCGCCGGTGGAGAACAGCGCGACGCGCGGCCGGCGCACGACGTGCAGCGTGGCCGCGCCGACCGTGGCGGCGAGACCTTGCGCCTGCGGCGTCAGACGCGCGCCGTGCGCCAGCACCGTCGCGCCTGCGTGCACGTCCTCGCCGCGGCGGCGGATCCATTGGCCCACGAGCGGCACGGCATTGATGCGCACGGCGCTGCCGTTGTGGGTTTGGCCCGCGGCTTCGCACTGCTCCTGCATCACGATCGCGTCGGCGCCTGCCGGCACCTGTGCGCCGGTGAAGATGCGCGCCGCCGTGCCAGGCAGCAAGGCCGTACCGACATGCCCTGCCGCGATGCGCTGCGACAGCGGCAACACCGTCCCGGCCGTGGGCACGTCGGCAGCGCGCAGCGCGTAGCCGTCCATCGACGTGTTGTCCTGCGGCGGCACGTCGATCAGCGAGACCACGTCTTGCGCGAGTACGCGGCCGAGGGCGTCGAAGGTGGAAACGGATTCGGTGTCGGTGATGCGCGCCGCGTGCCCGCCTTGGACCAAACGCGCCAGCGCTTCGTCGAGCGTCAACAGGCCAGTCCGCTGAGTCATTGAAATGGGCGGCGAGGGCCGCGCGAGACGGGATGCGATGCAAGGCGCGAAGCACAGCGATGCCCAGAGGCATCGCGAGCATTCGCAACGCAGCAGCGCGCCCGTATCGCACGGACAGCGCCGATCCGATTTCGGTGACTCAGTGGACTAGACATGCGTTTCGATGTAGCGCTTGATGGCGAGCGCATCGGCAGGCAGCACGGTGAAGCGCTTCGGCAAGGACTCGATGCCTTCGAAGCCCGGCGGCCGCTCGGGCTCGCGGCCCAGCGCTTCGCGGATCGTCGCCGCGAACTTGGCCGGCAGCGCAGTTTCGAGGACGAGCATCGGCACGCCGTCGCGCTGGTGTTCACGTGCGACTTTCACACCGTCGGCGGTGTGCGGGTCGATCGTGAGTTGCGAGTGCTGCCACGTATGGCGGATCGTCGCCAGCCGGTCGGCATGCGTGCTGCGGCCGGAAACAAAACCGAACTCGGCGATGCGCGCATGTTCCTGCGCCGTCAGCGTGAAGCCCGGTTGCGTGAAGGTCTCCTCGATGCGCGCGCCATCGCGGCCCAGCAGATCGAACACAAAGCGTTCGAAGTTGCTGGCCTTTGAAATGTCCATTGACGGGCTCGACGTTTCGTGTGTCTCGGCGCTCGCACGCGGCCGGTAGGCGCCGCTGCGGAAGAACTCGTCGAGCACGTCGTTCTCGTTGGTGGCGCAGACGAGGCGGCCGATCGGCAGGCCCATCATGCGCGCAACGTGGCCGGCGCAGATGTTGCCGAAGTTGCCGCTCGGCACCGCGAAATCAACTTGTTCCGCCTTGCTTTGGAAGTAGGCGGCAAAGTAGTAGACGACCTGCGCCACGAGCCGCGCCCAATTGATCGAGTTGACCGTGCCGATGCGGTGTGCGCGCTTGAAAACCAGATCGTTGCCGACGGCCTTGACGATGTCCTGGCAATCGTCGAACACGCCCTCGACCGCGAGGTTGTGGATGTTGTCGTCCTGCAGGCTGAACATCTGCGCCTGCTGGAACGGGCTCATTCGGCCGTGCGGGCTGAGCATGAAGACGCGAATGCCGCGCTTGCCGCGCATCGCGTACTCGGCGGCGCTGCCGGTGTCGCCCGACGTCGCGCCGAGGATGTTCAGCGTCTGGCCACGCCGACCCAGCTCGTACTCGAACAGCGCGCCGAGCAGTTGCATCGCCATGTCTTTGAAGGCGAGCGTCGGGCCGTTGCTGAGGGCAACGAGCGAGAGGCCGTTGCCGAGCGGCTTCAGCGGCGTGATCGCGTCGCTGCCGAAGACCTGCTTCGAATAGACACGGCGGCAAATTCCGCGCAGGTCGTCCGCGGGAATGTCGTCGATGTAGAGCGAGAGGATCTCGAACGCGAGGTCGGCGTAAGGCAACGCACGCCAGCGACTCAACGTGGCGGCGCCGACCTTCGGGTACGCGACCGGCAAATACAGCCCACCGTCGGGCGCGAGACCTTCCAGCAGGATGTCGCAGAACGCCCGCTCGGTCTTGTCACCGCGCGTCGAGACATACCTCAAGCGAGTTCTTCCTTTCGGATCGAAACGATCGGCGCCAGCACCGTCGGCAGCGCCTGCATCTTCGCCAGCGCCTGGCGCATGCGGCCTTCGACGGTGTCGTGCGTCAGGATGATGAGATCGGTCTGGCGCTCGCCTTCGGCCGACTCGCGCTGCAGCACGGCGTCGATCGAGATCTCGTGCTCGGCCAGGATCGTCGTGATGCGCGACAGCACGCCGGCCTCATCGGCGACGACCAAGCGCAGGTAAAACGCAGTGATGACCTGCTCGATTGCAAGGATCGGCGTGTCCGACATCGCGTCGGGTTGAAAGGCGAGGTGCGGCACGCGGTGGTCGGGGTCGGCCGTTGCGAGCCGCGTGATGTCCACGAGGTCTGCAACGACGGCGCTCGCGGTCGGCTCGGCGCCCGCGCCCTTGCCGTAGTACAGCGTCGTGCCGACGGCATCGGCCTGCACCAGCACCGCGTTCATCGCGCCTTCGACATTGGCGATCAAACGCTTGCTCGGAATCAGCGTCGGATGCACGCGCAGCTCGATGCCGTTTTGACGCCGCCGCGTGATGCCGAGCAGCTTGATGCGGTAGCCGAGCTGCTCGGCATAGCGGATGTCCACCGCCTGCAGCTTGGTGATGCCCTCGACATGCGCGCGCTCGAACTGCACCGGCACGCCGAACGCAATCGCCGATAGGATGGTGACTTTGTGTGCCGCGTCGACGCCTTCGATGTCGAAGGTCGGGTCGGCCTCGGCATAGCCCAGGCGCTGCGCTTCCTTCAACACCGTCGCGAAGTCGGAGCCCTTGGCGCGCATTTCCGACAGGATGAAGTTGGTCGTGCCGTTGATGATGCCGGCCACCCACTCGATGCGGTTCGCTGTCAGGCCTTCGCGCAACGCCTTGATGATCGGGATGCCGCCGGCCACCGCGGCTTCGAAGGCCACCATCACGCGCTGCTTCTGCGCCGCGGCGAAGATTTCGTTGCCGTGCACCGCGAGCAGCGCCTTGTTGGCGGTGACGACATGCTTGCCCGCCGCGATCGCTTCGAGCACCAGCGTCCTGGCAATGCCGTAGCCGCCGATCAGCTCGACGACGATGTCGATCGACTTGTCGGCAATCACCGCGCGCGCGTCCGCCACCACTTTCGCCCGGCCGGCAACGATCTTCTCGGCGCGTGCGGTGTCGAGGTCGGCGACCACCGCGATCTCGATGCCGCGGCCGGCACGGCGGCGAATCTCCTCCTGGTTGCGAGAGAGCACGGCAAACGTGCCGCTGCCGACAGTGCCGATGCCCAGGAGGCCAACGCGGATCGGGTTCATTGATGTCTTTTTCGGTAGTGATCGAGAAAGCGCGCGATGCGGCCGATCGCATCTCCGAGATCGTCGGTGTGCGGCAGGAAGACGACGCGAAAGTGCTGGCTGTCGGGCACGTTGAAGCCCGAGCCCTGCACGATCAGCACCTTCTCCTCGGCCAGCAGCTCGTATGCGAACTGCTGGTCGTCGTCGATCGGGTACAGCTTCGGATCGAGTCGCGGGAACATGTACAGCGCCGCCTTAGGCTTGACGACGGACACGCCCGGGATCTGCGTCAGCAGCTCGTAGGCCAGATCGCGCTGCCGGCACAGGCGACCGCCGGGCGCCACGAGATCGTTGATGCTCTGGTAGCCGCCGAGCGCCGTCTGGATCGCCAACTGCCCTGGCGTGTTCGCGCACAGCCGCATCGAGGCCAGCATGTTCAGGCCCTCGATGTAGTCGCGGGCGTGGCGCTTGTCGCCCGAAACCACCATCCAGCCGGCGCGGTAGCCGCAGGCGCGGTAGTTCTTCGAAAGGCCGTTGAAGGTCACGCAAAGCACGTCGTCGGCCAGCGAGGCGATGCTCGTGTGCTGCTGCTCGTCGTACAGCGTCTTGTCGTAGATCTCGTCGGCGACGACGATCAACTGGTGCGCGCGCGCCACCTCGACGATCTCGCGCAGCAACTCCAACGGGTACAGCGCACCCGTCGGATTGTTCGGGTTGATGACGACGATACCGCGCGTGCTGGGCGTGATCTTCTTGCGGATGTCGTCGATGTCCGGGAACCAGTCCGCTTGCTCATCGCAGCGATAGTGAACCGGGCGCCCCCCCGACAGCGACACGGCCGCCGTCCACAGCGGGTAGTCCGGCGCCGGCACCAGCACCTCGTCGGCTGTGTCGAGCAGTGCGTTCAGGCTCATCAC
>JANMHY010000131.1:0-7713 GCA_031375525.1 Burkholderiales bacterium | reverse complement strand
CAAACCGCCGAGCTGTGGCGCTACTACTGGGACACGATCGAAGCCTGCGCACCGCCGCAAGCGGTGCTGCGCACGCTGGCCGATGCGGGGTTGTCGCTGGCCGAGCGGCATGTGGAACTCGGTATCTTTTCGGAGTATCGGGCGGTGAGAAGCGCTGCCTAGCGCGTCACGCCACCGCCTCCACCACCATCTGCACCCGCTGCTGCCCCTGCCACTCGTCGAGCGACAGGCGATAGGCCAGGCGCACGTGCTCGGCCACCGGCTCTGCGTGGCCGAACCAGATCGCATCGCGGATCTGGCCTTGGTGTTTGACGCGCAGCTTCAGGTGTTTCTCAGCGACAAGGCGTTGGCCGAGGACTTGCACGTCGTCGCAGAACACCGGCGCTTCGAAGGCCTGGCCCCAGACCTGCGCGTCGAGCTGGCTCACGGTTTCGGCGTTGAAGTATTCGAGCGCGAGCGGGCCGTCGGTGAGCAGGCGGCGGGTCAGCGTGGCAGCGTCGAGCCATTCGCGGGCGACCTGCTGCAGCGCCTGGTCGAAGACATCGAAGTGCTCAACGCCCAGCGTGCAACCGGCCGCCATCGCGTGGCCGCCGAAGCGCTTCAGCACGCCGGGGTGGCGCTTGGCGACGAGGTCGAGCGCGTCGCGCAGGTGGAAGCCGGGGATCGAGCGGCCTGAACCTTTCAACGAACCGTCTTGCGCCAGCGCGAAGACGAAGGTCGGGCGGTGCAGGCGGTCTTTCAGGCGGCCGGCGACGATACCGACCACGCCTTCGTGGAAATCGGGGTCGAAGAGGGCGAGTGCGGGCGGCGGCTCGCCTTCCGGCATCAGGTGTTCGAGCGCGGCCTCGGCTTGTTCGCGCATGCCAGCTTCGACGTCGCGGCGCTCGCGGTTGATCGTGTCGAGCTGCTGCGCCAGCTCCGCGGCGCGTGCAGCGTCGTCGGTGACGAGGCACTCGATGCCGAGCGTCATGTCGGCCAGGCGGCCGGCGGCGTTGATGCGCGGCCCCAGCGTGAAGCCGAAGTCGAACGCTGCGGCGCGTGCCGGCTCGCGTTTGCTGACGGCATAGAGCGCGGCGAGGCCGGCGCCCATGCGCCCGGCGCGGATGCGCTTGATGCCGTGCGCGACGAGGCGGCGATTGTTGCCGTCGAGCTTGACGACCTCGGCCACGGTGCCGAGCGCAACCAAGTCGAGCAGCGCGTCGAGCTTGGGCTGTGTGGCCGCATCGAACCGGCCGCGCGTGCGCAACTCGGCGCGCGTGGCCAGCAGCACGTAGAACATCACGCCGACGCCGGCGATCGACTTGCTCTCGAATTCGCAGCCCGGCTGGTTCGGGTTGACGATGCAGCTCGCGTCGGGCAGTTGCACCACGCCGTCGAAGAGCGCCGGCAGGTGGTGGTCGGTGACGAGCACGTCGAGACCGCAAGCGCGCGCATGGGCCACGCCGTCGAAGCTGGCGATGCCGTTGTCCACCGTGACGAGCAGATGCGGCTTGTGTGCGAGCGCCAGGTCGACGATCGGCGGCGTCAGGCCATAGCCGTGCACGGTGCGGTCGGGGACCACGTACGACAGCGTGCCCGGCGCGGCGCCGAGCATCGCCAGGCCGCGCATGGCCACGGCGCAGGCGGTGGCGCCGTCGCAGTCGTAGTCGGCGACGATGCAGACGCCGCGCTGCTGCGTGATCGCGTCGGCGAGCAGCGTTGCGGCTTCGTGCGTGCCTTTCATCGACGACGGCGGCAGCAGGTGCGCCAGAGCGTCGTCGAGTTCTTCTTGCGACTTCACACCGCGCGACGCGAACAACCGCGCCAGCAGCGGATGTACACCGGCTTGTTCGAGCGCGAACGCGGTGCGTGGCGGCACGTCTCGCGTTTCGATCGTCGGTGAACTCACAAGGTTTCCAACCACTCACGCGAAACACGGCGGCCTTTGACCGCTGAAGCCACGCGCTGCCACAGCCGCTGCTCGGTGCGCTCGAAGGTGATGGCGCTGCGCTCGCCGCACAGCGTGAGCGACTGCAGAGGCCGCGTCGGCAGCATCGACGCATCGAGCGCTCGCCACGCGGCCGACCACGCGGTCCAGTCTTCGGCCAGCGCGGGGGCGGTGAGGCGGTCATCGACCTGCACGTTGTACTTGGCGTCGCGCTGCAGGACGCCGCAGCCGGAGAGCCAGAACGAGTTGACGGTGAGAGCGTCCGCGGCTTCGCGTTGGCTGTTGACCGGGTGCGTGTAGAGCAGCATCTGCACTTCGTTCTGCAAGCGCCGCACGGGCTGCGCGCTGCGCTCGGCAGGCAGCCAGCGGTCGATGCTGCGGCCGACGACGCGGTCGAGCGAGGCCGTCTGCATCGTCGTCAAGTCAGGATGCGAGGCGTACCAGCGCAGCGGCGCGCCCCATGCCAGCGTCATGCCCTCGCTGTCGAAGAGCGGCCGCACAGACTCGAACAGCGTGCGCGACGTGGCCTCGTCGAGCCCCAGCGAGCGCGGGTCGGCGAGGTGGATCGCGTCGGCGCCGACGCGCCAGTGCACCGGCGTGATCAGGCCCCAGGCGGCCGTGCCAACGTCGATGCCGTCGGCCGCCGCCTGGCGCGCCGCCCACGGCAGCGGTGTCTGCTTGCCGTCACGCCAGCCGAGCGCTTTGGCCAGCACGCGTTCATGCGGCGTGGCCAGGCTCCACTCGTCGCCGTCATCGCGCGCGGCTTCGCGCCAGCCCGCGAGCAGGGCGTCGAGCGCCGGCGTGGCCAAGCGCGAGAGGGTGTCGCGGCCGGCGGCCGACCAGGGGGATGCGAAAGGAACGATGAGGTGCACTCGACTCATTATCCCGTGCACGGTCGATTACGATTCCCCACCCCATGAGTTTCACCCCCTACGAATGGCAGATCGGCTGGCGTTATGTGCGCGCCGGTCGCGCCGGACGCCGCAACGGCTTCATCTCCTTCATCTCGGCGACGTCGATGATCGGCATCGCGCTCGGCGTGGCGGCATTGATCATCGTGCTGTCGGTGATGAACGGCTTTCAGCGCGAGGTGCGCGACCGCATGCTGAGTGTGATCGCGCATGTCGAGTTGATCGACCGCAGCGGCGTCGCGTTGCCGGACTGGAAAGCCGCCGCAGAGGCGGCGCGCGCCGCGGCGCCGCAGCAGGTGCAGGGTGCGGCGCCGTTCATCTCGGCGCAGGTGCTCACGGCCCGCGGCGACGAGATGCGCGGCGCGCTGCTGCGCGGCATCGTGCCGGCCGAAGAAGCCAGCGTCACGCCCTTGGGGGCGCAGATGAAGGACGGCGCGTTTGCCAAGCTCGTGCCCGGTGAATGGAACATCGTGCTCGGTATCGAGCTCGCGCGCTCGCTGGGCGTGCGCAGCGGCGACAAGGTCACCGTCATCGCGCCGAGCGGCCAGGTCACGCCGGCCGGCGTGGTGCCGAGGTTGAAACAGTTCACGCTCGCCGGCACTTTCGACAGCGGCCTCTACGAGTACGACAGCGCCTATGCGCTGGTGCACCTGGACGACGCCGCCAAGCTGCTGCGCACCGAAGGCGCCACCGGCGTGCAGTTGAAGCTGGCCGATCTGCAGCAGGCGCGTGGCATCGCCGACCGCATCCAGCGCGCGATGCCCGACAACATCAGCGTGCGCGACTGGACGCGCACGAATCGGAACTGGTTCGACGCGGTGCAGTTGGAGAAGCGGCTGATGTTCATCATCCTGACGTTGATCGTTGCCGTCGCCGCATTCAACCTCGTCAGCACGCTCGTGATGACGGTCACCGACAAGCGCGCCGACATCGCCATCTTGCGCACGCTCGGCGCCAGCCCTCGGTCCGTCATGGGCATCTTCGTTGTGCAGGGCGCGCTGGCCGGCATCGTCGGCACGCTGGCCGGCGTCGTGCTCGGCTTGGCTGTAGCCTTCAACATCGACGTGCTCGTGCCGGCCTTGGAGCGTTTGCTGTCGACGAGTTTTCTGCCGGCCAGCATCTACGTCATCAGCCGCATGCCGAGCCAGCCGCTGTGGAGCGACATCGTGCCGATCACGCTGATCTCGCTGGCGCTGGCGTTCGTGGCCACGCTGTACCCGAGCTGGCGCGCCAGCCGCGTCAACCCGGCCGAGGCCTTACGTTATGAGTGAGGCTATGAATGAGGTGTTGACTTGCAAGGGCCTGTCCAAGCGCTTCCACGACGGCGAGTTGGATGTCGATGTGCTGCGCGGCGTCGATCTCGTGGTGCGCAAAGGCGAAACACTCGCCATCGTCGGCGCGTCGGGCTCCGGCAAGAGCACGCTGCTGCATCTGCTTGGCGGGCTCGATGCGCCGAGCGCCGGCAGCGTCACGCTGGCCGGCCGCGACTTCGCGACGATGAGCGCGACCGAGCAAGGTGTGTGGCGCAACCGAAACCTCGGCTTCGTCTATCAGTTCCACCACCTGCTGCCCGAGTTCAGCGCGCTGGACAACGTGGCGATGCCGCTGCGCATCCGGCGTGATTCGTTGCCGGCATCGCGTGACGTGGCGGCGGCGATGCTGGCCAAGGTCGGCCTCGCACCGCGCATCAAGCACCGCCCGTCCGAACTGTCCGGCGGCGAACGTCAGCGCGTGGCGATCGCGCGCGCGCTGGTCACGCAACCGGCCTGCGTTCTTGCCGACGAACCCACCGGCAACCTCGACCGCGAAACCGCCGACGGCGTGTTCCGCCTGATGCTCGATCTGGCGCGCGAGAACGGCACCGCGTTCGTGCTGGTCACGCACGACGAACAGCTCGCCGGTCGCTGCGACCGCATGCAGAGGCTCGTGCGCGGCGTGTTGACGTAGCCAGCCCGGCGCAGCCGGCGCGCCGCGGTCCTGACGTTTTCCTGATGTGCCGCGTGCTACGGTGATTGCATGTCGCCCCGCACGCCGTTTGCTCTGCTCGCCGCGCGGCGGCGCGGTGTCTGTGCGCTGCTCGTGTGGGCTGTCGCCTGGTCCCTGATGCTGGCGCTCGATCACACGCTCGACTTGGCCAACCTCGCCTTGCTGCTGGTGCTGGCCTCGGCCATCGCTGGCCTGTGGTTGCGGCCGGCCGCTTCGGCGCTGGCCTGCGCTGCTGCCGTGCTCGCCTTCAACTGGACCTTCGTGCCGCCGCGCGGCACCTTCAGCGTCGACCTGCGCCAGCATGCCTGGCTGCTCGGCGCGATGCTCGGCGTCGGTTGGATCGTCGCTGCGCTCGTCGCCCGCCAGCGCGCGTTGGCCCTGAGCGAGCAGCGCGCCGCGGCGCAGGCGCGGCAGTTGCGCGTCATGGGCGATGCACTGCGCGACAGCGACGAGCCGCAGGCGCGCGGTCCGGCGCTGCAACAAGCGCTGGCGGTGCTGACCGCGGAGCCGGTGTCGTTGCTGATGCTGCGCACCGCACTGCCGGCACGCGACGATGCGCAAGCCGCCGCCTGGCTCGGCGAACCCGACGCTGACGTCAGCGCCGGCCTGTGGCTGGCCACGCGCCAGGCGGCCGCGCTCGGGCCCGGCACCGGCCGCCACGAAGACCAGCCGCAGTGGTACCTGCCGCTGCGCGCGCGCGGCGCCGCCTATGGCGCGGCACAACTGCCGGCCAGCCGCGACGACGGTGCCGACGAGATGCGCGCCCATGCCCAGGCCCTGTGCGACCAGATGGGCCTGGCGCTCGAACGCACGCAGGCCTTGCGCGCCGCGTCGCAGGCGCGCGAGCAGGCACAGGCGCAGCAGGTGCGCAACGCGTTGCTGGCGGCGATCGCGCACGACCACCGCACGCCGCTGGCGACGATCCTCGGTGCGGCCTCGTCGCTGATCGAGCAGGACGCGCGGCTGTCCGCCCCGCAGCGACAACGCCTGGCGGCGTCGATCGTCGAAGAGGCCGACCGGCTGGCGCGCTTGACCGACAACACCCTGCAACTGGCGCGGCTGGACACGCCCGGCCTCGCCTTGGCACTCGATTGGGAGTCGGCCGAAGAGCTCGTCGGCACGGCCGTCGCGCGCGTGCGCCGCCACGATCCGCAGCGCCGCGTGCGCTCGCGTGTCGAGCCCGATCTGCCGCTGCTGCGCTGCGACGCGCTGCTGATGGTGCAGATGCTCGTCAACCTGCTCGACAACGCGCTCAAGTACGGCGCGCCCGACGCGCCGGTCGAGCTGCTGGTGCGGCGCCTCGGCGACGAGATGATGTTCGCCGTGCGCGACCGTGGCCCCGGCGTGCCGCCGGCGCTGCGCGAGCGCATCTTCGACGTCTTTCAGCGCGGCGAACAGAACGACCCAGCGCACAGCGGCTCCGGTGTCGGCCTGGCGCTGTGCCGCGCCGTCGCGCGCGTGCACGGCGGCCGCCTGACGCTGCGCGCGCGCCACCATGGCGGGACCAGCTTCGAGTGTTTCGTGCCGCTCGGCGTTGCGCCGCCGGGTGAAGAGGCTGCATCGTGAACGGCAACGTGCTGTTGGTCGAAGACGACCGCGAGCTGCGGGCCACGCTGCGTGAGGCGCTCGAGGTCGAGGGCTACCGCGTTGTGCCTTCGGCCAGTCTGGCCGATGCGCGGGCCGTGCTCGCGCACGCCGGCCCGACGACGGCCATCGACCTCGTGCTGCTCGACCTCGGCCTGCCCGATGGCGATGGTGAATCGCTGCTGACGGCGTTGCGCCGCGAGCACAACACGCCCGTCATCGTGATCTCGGCGCGCGAAGGCGACGGCAGCAAGATCCGCCTGCTCGACGGCGGCGCCGATGACTACCTGGTCAAGCCGTTTTCGATCGGCGAGCTGCTGGCCCGCCTGCGTGTGGCGCTGCGCCACCGCGGCCGCACGGTGGCCGCTGCGGTCACGCACTACGAGCACGACGGCCTGTTGGTCGATATCGCAGCGCACCGCGTCAGCTTGCTCGGCGCCGACGTGCACCTGACGCCGACCGAATTCAAACTGCTGGCGCGCCTGGTGCGCAACGCCGGCCAGGTGGTCACGCACCGCCAGTTGCTGGCCGACGTCTGGGGCGCGGACTTCACCGAGCACACGCACTACCTGCGCCTGTACATGGCGCAACTGCGGGCCAAGCTCGAAGCGCAGCCGGCCGAGCCGCAGCGGCTGTTGACCGAGCCGGGGGTCGGCTACCGGCTGGTCGAGGGCGATTGAGCGGCCCGGTCCATATGCGTTCCTGATGCGGGGCCTGCCACGCTGCCGGCATCGCAACATCGTGACGCCAACGCATGTCCGCCACCCTCACTCCCACTTCCCCTGAGCCCACGTCGCTGCGCCGCGACCGCCTGGCCGCCCTCACGCTCGGCGCCATCGGCGTCGTCTATGGCGACATCGGCACCAGCCCGCTGTACACGATCAAGGAAGTCTTCGCGCCGGCCACCGGCGTGCCGCTCGATCACCCGCACCTCATCGGCGCCGTGTCGTCGATCTTCTGGGCGCTGATGCTCGTCGTCACGCTGAAGTACGTGCTGCTGGTCCTGCGCGCCGACAACCGCGGCGAGGGCGGCGCGCTGGCGTTGGCGGCGCTCGCGGCCGGCGCGGTGCGTGTGAGGCCGCGCACACGCACCGTGTTGCTGGTCCTCGGTGTGGCCGGTGCCGCGCTGTTCTTCGGCGTCAGCGTGCTCACGCCGGCGAGCTCGGTGCTCGGCGCGATGGAAGGCCTGCAGGTCATCGCACCGGGATTGAAGCCTTATGTGGTGCCGGTGTCCGCCGCCATCCTGGTGCTGCTGTTCACGGTGCAACGCCTGGGCACGGCGCGCGTCGGTGCATTCTTCGGCCC
>JANMHY010000121.1:0-1826 GCA_031375525.1 Burkholderiales bacterium | reverse complement strand
CTCGCAGATCACGCCACGGTGCTTCAGGCGCTTGTACTTGCCGCACAGGCACTCGTAGTCCTTGATCGGGCCGAAGATCTTGGCGCAGAACAGGCCATCGCGTTCCGGCTTGAAGGTCCGGTAGTTGATGGTCTCGGGCTTCTTCACCTCGCCGAACGACCAGCTGCGGATCTTCTCCGGGCTGGCCAGTCCGATCTTGATGGCATCGAAATGCTCATCCGGGGTGAATTGCTTGAAAAGGTCGAGTAGTCCCTTCATGCGTGTGCTCCTTAATTGCGTTCGAGTTCAATGTCGATGCCAAGGGAGCGAATCTCCTTGACCAGGACGTTGAACGATTCAGGCATGCCGGCTTCGATCGCGTGCTCGCCCTTGACGATGTTCTCGTACACCTTGGTGCGGCCATTCACGTCGTCGGACTTCACGGTCAGCATTTCCTGCAAGACATACGCAGCGCCGTAGGCTTCCAAAGCCCAGACCTCCATCTCGCCGAAGCGCTGGCCGCCGAACTGCGCCTTGCCGCCCAGCGGTTGCTGCGTGACCAGCGAGTACGGGCCGGTCGAGCGGGCGTGCATCTTGTCGTCCACCAGGTGGTGCAGCTTCAAGACATGCATGTAGCCCACGGTGACTGCGCGCTCGAAGGCTTCGCCGCTGCGGCCGTCGTGCAGCACGCACTGTGTGCGCGTGGCGGTGAGGCCCTTCTTGGCGGCGATGTCGTCCGGATAGGCTAGCTTCAGCATCGCACGGATCTCTTCTTCCGACGCGCCGTCGAAGACCGGTGTCGCAAAGGGCACGCCCTTGGCGAGGTTGCCGGCCATCTCGATAATGTTGTCGTCGGTCAGTTGAGCCAGCTCTTCGGTCTTGCCGCCCGAGCGGTTGTACAAGCCGTCGAAGAACGTGCGCAGCTCGGCCACCTTGGCCTCGGCTTGCAGCATGTCACCGATGCGCTGGCCGATGCCCTTGGCCGCCCAGCCCAGGTGCACTTCGAGCACCTGGCCGACGTTCATGCGCGACGGCACACCCAGCGGATTCAGCACGATGTCGCACGGCGTGCCGTCGGCCATGTAGGGCATGTCTTCGACCGGCACGATCTTCGACACGACACCCTTGTTGCCGTGGCGGCCGGCCATCTTGTCGCCCGGTTGCAGGCGGCGCTTGACGGCCAGATAGACCTTGACCATCTTCAACACGCCAGCCGGCAACTCGTCGCCCTGCGTCAGCTTCTTGCGCTTTTCTTCGAACGCGAGGTCGAAGCTGTGGCGCGTTTGCTCCAAGCTGTTCTTGATGCTCTCGAGCTGGTTGGCAAGGTCTTCGTCGCTCGGCCGGATGTCGAACCAGTGGTACTTCTCGACGCTGTCGAGGTAGTCCTTGGTGATCGTCGTGCCTTTGGCGATCTTCTGCGGGCCGCCGTTGGCCGGCTTGCCGACGAGCAGCTTGGTGATGCGGTCGAAAGCGTCGGACTCGACGATGCGCAGCTGGTCGTTTAAATCCAGGCGGAAGCGCTTCAGCTCATCGTCGATGATCTGTTGCGCCCGCTTGTCGCGCACGATGCCTTCCCGCGTGAAGACCTGCACGTCGATGACGGTGCCCATCGTGCCCTGATCGACTCGCAGCGACGTGTCCTTCACGTCGCTGGCCTTCTCACCGAAGATCGCGCGCAGCAGCTTTTCTTCCGGCGTCAGCGTGGTCTCGCCCTTCGGCGTGACCTTGCCCACCAGCACATCGCCCGGGTTCACTTCGGCGCCGACATAAACGATGCCGCTCTCGTCCAGGCGAGCCAATTGCTGTTCCGACAAGTTCGGAATGTCGCGCGTGATTTCCTCGGAGCC
>JANMHY010000880.1:0-1682 GCA_031375525.1 Burkholderiales bacterium | reverse complement strand
CGTCAAGGCAAGACTGACCCAGGCGCTGTCGAGTTGGTGAAGCCGCCCGCTTGCTGGTTAGTCTCGAAATCGCGGCGCCGCCACCCGTGCCCCTGATTCAGGCGAAGCCGAGCCATCGCCGTGGCGTATCCCAGAACAAGGTGCGGCGGTCGGCGGCCTCGGGCAGCAGGCGCTCGACCTGCCGCAGCAACGGGCCGACGTCGAGGCGCTGCGGCGCCTTGAGGAACGGCCAGTCCGAGGCCCACAGGCAGGCATCGAGCGTGAAGGCGTCGATCAAGGCTTCGAGGAACACTCGCGTGTCTTCGTGCGGCGGCGGCAGCGCAGAGAACTTCTGAAAACCGGACAGCTTGACGGCCGTGCGGCCGCTGCGGGCCAGCGCCAGCAGCGCCTGGAAGCCCGGCTGATCGACACCGCCACCGGCCGCGGGACGTCCGCAGTGGTCGATCATCACGCGCACGCCGCTGCCTTCGATCAGCGAGCGCAAGCCCAACAATTGATCGTGTTCGACCTGCAGCGACAGCAGCATGTCGAGATCGACCAGATGGCGCAGCAGCGTCTCGGTGTGCGCGTAGTGATCAACGCCGAGCAGCGTCGCATTGAAAGCCACGCCGATGACACCGGCTTCGCGCAGGCGCTGCAGCTCGTCGCGCGCGATGTCGTTGCGCACCACCGCGATGCCCTTGAAACGGCCTTGCCCGCGCGCGATCGCGTCGAGCAGGCAGCGGTTGTCGAGGTTGTAGCCCGAGTTCGGCCCGACCAGCAGCGCGTGGCGGATGCCGTAGGCGTCCATCACCTGCACATACTGATCGAGCGGCGCGATCTCGGGCCCCGCGGGTCGATAAGCGACGTCCGGCGCGTACGGGAAGCGCAGCGGATCGAGCACGTGGCAATGCGCGTCGATCTTCGCCTCCTCGAAGACAGTCATCTCAACTCACTTCGCGCCGAGCGCCGGCACGGTCTCCTTGACCACCTGCTTGCCGTCGCGCGCCTCGACGATGAAGCTCTCGCGGTCGAGGTCGCCGTTGGCGTCGACGCTCACGTCCATCAGGATGCCCGGATGCTCGGCGGCCTTCAGCGACAGGCCGTGCAGCGTCTTGGCGACGAGCTGACGGTCGGGCTTGCCGGCCTTCTCGATCGCAGCCTTGAGGATATAGACGCCGGTGTAGCCCTTGATGCCGTTGTGATCGGGGGTGAACTTCCACTCCTTCTCGAACTTGGCGCGGAAGGCGCGCATGGCGGGAATCGGCGCGTCCACCGTCAGGCCGACATGCGCCACCGCGCCGTTGGCGGCCTCGCCGGCCAGCTCGATGACCTTCTGGCTGGTCAGCACCGTCTCGCCGACGATGGGCTTGGTCACGCCCTGCTTGCGCAACTCGCGCAGCAGGCGCGCCGACTCTTCCTCGTTGGTGTAGCAGAAGACGACGTCGGTGTTGGCCTGCTTGGCCTTCAACACCGCAGCCGAGAAGTCGACCTGATTCTGGTCGGTGGAGATGTCGGTCGTGACCTTCACACCCAACGGCTCCAGCGCCTTGATCAAGGAGTCCCTGCCGCCCTTGCCGAAGTCGTTATTGACGTAGATCAGCGCGACGGTCTTGGCCTTGAGGGTGTTGGCGACGTAGCGCGCGACCTTCGGCATCGCCGTGTCCTGCGTGAAGCTGGTGCGGAAGATGAACGGGTTGCCC
>JANMHY010000842.1:0-1736 GCA_031375525.1 Burkholderiales bacterium | reverse complement strand
GCGACGCCAACACGGTGGCCAAGCACATGGCCGCGATGTCCGCGTTGGGCGAACCGGTGCTCGCGAGCTACCGCCTGCTGTGCGACCGCACCGTGCCGCTGGCGCTGGCGCGCGGCGGCATCGATGCGCAGACGGCGCAGCAGCTGCGTGGCATCCTGGGCACGGACGGAGCGCCATCACGATGACCGACATCACATACGAAGCGGCTGAACTGCTGTGGCGCCACCGCTGCGCCGGCACCGTGCTGGAGGCCCTGCCGCCCGCACTGCGCCCCGCGAGCCACGCGCAGGGCCACGCGATCCAGGCCCAGTTGCCCCTCGTCGCGGGCCAGCACGTCGTGGGCTGGAAGATCGCCGCCACCAGCCAGGCCGGGCAGGCGCACATCAACGTCGGCGGGCCGTTGGCCGGGCGCATCTTGTCGAGCTTTGTCGTCGATGCCGGCGTGGCGCTTTCTCTCACCGGAAACCGCATGCGCGTGGCCGAGCCCGAGTTCGCGTTTTGCATGGCGCGCACGCTGGCGCCGCGCGCAACACCGTACGCGGCGCACGAGGTGCTGGACGCCGTCGCTTCGCTGCACCCGGCCTTCGAAATCCCCGATTCGCGCTTCGCCGAATTCACGCGCGCCGGGCAGGCGCAGTTGATCGCCGATGACGCTTGCTGCGGCCCCTTCCTCTTCGGCCCCACCGCGCCCACGGCCTGGCGCGAACTCGACCTGCGTTCGCACCGCGTGCGCGGCACCGTCTCCGACGCCACCGGTGTTCGCCTCACGCGCGAGGGCGAAGGCCAAGCTGCGCTCGGCGACCCGCGAGCAGCACTCACCTGGCTCGTCAACGAGCTGTCGTCACTCGGCATCACGCTCGAAGCGGGCCACATCGTTTCCACCGGCACCTGCATGGTGCCGCTCGAAGTGCAGCCCGGCGACGCGGTGCACGCCGACTACGGCGTGCTGGGTTCACTGACGTTGCGACTATCCGAGTGATCCGAGCAGCTCCCCCTTCGCCCTGAGCTTGTCGAAGGGCTTGGACAAGCTCAGCCCGAACGGGGAGCGCTACTTTGCTGCCGCTGTCTCCGCTGCGGCCTGCGCAGCGAACTCCGCCCGTATCGCCGCACCATGCTCGTCCACCGCCGGCGCGGCGCGATACGTTTCGCCGTCCCACTCGCTGGCCCAGGGAATCGCCGGCACCTCCACGCTGCGCGGCCCCACCGGCATGCGGCGCGTGCGCAACTGCGGGTGTTCGATCAGATCGTTGAGCGAGTTGACGCTGCCGTACGCTGTCTGCGCATCGGTCAGCCGGTCGATCATCGCGGCGCTGGTGTGCGCGGCGAACACCGCGGCCACCTTCGCGTCGAGCCACTCGCGGTGCTCCACACGCGCGGCGTTGGTGGCGCAGCGCGCATCGCCCTGAAGTGCCGGCTCCTGCAACACCATGCGGCAGAAGTCGGCCCACTCGCGCTCGTTCTGGATCGAGATCACGATGTCGCGCCCGTCGGCGCAGGTGAAGCCGCCATAGGGCGCGATCGTCGGGTGCTTCAAGCCGACGCGGCCGGGGGCCTTGCCGCCGTAACGCGCTTGCAGATAAGGCACCGCCATCAGTTCGGCCGCGGAGTCGAACAGGCTCACCTTCACCGCCGAGCCGCGGCCGGTGCGCGCGCGCGCGAGCAGAGCCTGCTGGATGCCGACGAGCGCGTTCAATCCGGCGTTGATGTCGCACAGCGAGACGCCAATGCGCCCCCAG
>JANMHY010000112.1:0-6234 GCA_031375525.1 Burkholderiales bacterium | reverse complement strand
GGTCGCGCTGGCCCAGATCAACGCCCCCGTCGGCGACGTCGAAGGCAACGCGCAGCGCATCGTCCATGCTGCGCGCCGCGCCTACGGCCAGGGCGTGCACCTGGTAGTGGCGCCGGAACTCGCGCTGACCGGCTATCCGCCGGAGGATCTGCTGTTGCGCCCGGCCTTCATGAGCGCGTGCGAGCAGGCGCTGCGCGGCATCGCGCGCGAGCTGGTGTCGAGCGAGGGCTTGCATGTGCTGGTCGGTCATCCGCATCAGTTTGGCGATCGCGGCGATGTTAGGACCAAGTCGACTTCGCAGCCGCTGCGCTTCAATGCGGCCTCGGTGCTGGCGGGGGGAAAGATCGTCGGCACCTACTGCAAGCGCGAACTGCCCAACTACCAGGTGTTCGACGAGCGGCGCTACTTTGCGTCGGGCCGCGATGCCGGATTGAAGCCGCTGGTGTTCGAGGCTGGCGGCACGCGCGTCGGCGTGCTGATCTGCGAGGACGCCTGGTTCGATGAGCCCGGCGCGGCGGCCAAGGCTGCGGGTGCGCAGGTGCTCGCGGTGCTCAACGCCTCGCCCTTTCACCTCGACAAGGCGGGCGAGCGCGAGGCGCGCATGGCCGAGCGCGCGCGCTCGACCGGGCTGCCGGTGCTGTTCTCGCACCTCGCGGGCGGGCAGGACGAGGTGGTGTTCGACGGTGCCTCGTTCGGCGTCGATGCGCGGGGCGAGATTGGCGTGCGCGGGCCGACTTTCGAAGAGGCGCTCGTCACGGCCGAGGTCGAAGGCGGTTCGGTACGCGGCACGGTGAAGCCGCTGCCCTCGCTCGAGGCGCAGGCCTGGGGTGCATTGGTCACGGGCGTGCGCGACTATCTGGGCAAGAACGGATTTCCGGGTGCAATCCTCGGCTTGTCCGGCGGCATCGACTCGGCGCTGGTGTTGGCCGTCGCTGTCGATGCACTCGGCGCCGACAAGGTTCGCTGCGTGATGATGCCGTCGCCGTACACGGCCGACATCTCGTGGATCGACGCCCGCGACATGGCCAAGCGCCTCGGCGTGCAGTACGACGAGATCTCGATCTCGCCGATGTTCGACAGCTTTCGCGCCGCATTGGCGCCGCAGTTCACCGGCCTGGCCGAAGACACGACGGAAGAAAACATCCAGGCCCGCATTCGCGGCACGCTGCTGATGGCGCTGTCGAACAAGACCGGCCGCATCGTGCTGACCACCGGCAACAAGAGCGAAATGGCGACGGGCTATTGCACGCTGTACGGCGATATGGCGGGCGGCTTTGCGGTCATCAAGGACGTGGCCAAGACGCTGGTCTATCGCCTCGCGCGCTGGAAGAATGCGCAAGGCGTCGAGGTCATTCCCGATCGCATCATCACCCGCGCGCCGTCGGCCGAGCTGCGCGCCGACCAGACCGACCAGGACAGCCTGCCGCCGTACGACGTGCTCGACGCCATCCTGGCCCGCTACATGGAAGACGACCAAAGCGTCGAGGACATCGTCGCCGCCGGCTTCGAGCGCACCACCGTGGAGCGCGTGACGCGCCTGATCAAGACCAACGAATACAAGCGCCGCCAGGCGCCGGTGGGCATCCGCATCACGCACCGCGCTTTCGGACGTGATTGGCGCTATCCCATCACGTCGAAGTTCCGTGCTTAAATTGAAGCAACGTTTCTCGGAGTGCCCGTCATGAAGCAGATCACCGCGATCATCAAGCCGTTCAAGCTCGAAGAAGTGCGCGAGGCGCTCGCGGATGTGGGCGTGTCGGGCCTGACGGTCACCGAGGTCAAGGGCTTCGGCCGCCAGAAGGGCCACACCGAGCTGTACCGCGGCGCCGAGTACGTTGTCGATTTCCTGCCCAAGGTCAAAGTCGAAGTCGTGGTCAAGGACGCGGACGTCGACCGCTGCATGGAGGCGATCGTCAAGGCCGCCAAGACCGGCAAGATCGGCGACGGCAAGATCTTCGTCATGCCGGTCGAGCACGTGGTGCGCATCCGCACCGGCGAGACTGACGAGTCGGCCGTTTAGATCTTCGAGTAGTCGTCCGGCGCGGTGGCCAGCAACGCGGCCGCGCGAACCAGGTCCAGCAGCCGCGCAGGATCAGTCTCGACCAGCAACGCATTGAACTGCGCATCGGAGACGAAACCGCGGCTGTGCATGACGCGGTGGAATTCCAGCAGCGCGTCGTAGTAGCCCTCTACGTTGAGCAAGGCCACCGGCTTGTCGTGATACCCGAGCTGTTGCCACGACCAAACCTCGTACAGCTCTTCGAGCGTGCCGATGCCGCCCGGCAGCGAGATGAAGGCGTCGGCGCGTTCGGCCATCAGCTGCTTGCGCTCGTGCATCGTCTGCACGACATGCAGTTCGGTCAGGCCCGCATGGCCGACCTCACGGTCCATCAGCGCCTGCGGGATGACGCCGATAACCTGGCCGCCGGATGCCATCACCGCGTCTGCCACGGTGCCCATCAAGCCGACACGGCCGCCGCCATAGACGAGTGTGGCGCCGCTCTTGCCGATCAACTCGCCGAGCGTGCGCGCTGCATCGGCAAACGCCGGCGAGTGGCCGAAGCGCGAGCCGCAGTACACGGCCACGGAGAACTTGCTCTTCACGACAGGACGAACCTTTGCGCAATGATGGTGGCCCAGAAGCCGGCGCAGGTCAGCAGCGACAGCAGCACCGCGGCGCTGGCAATGTCCTTGGCGCGCTTGGAAAGGTCGTGCCAGTCGAACGACACACGATCGACGACGGCTTCGATGGCAGAGTTCAGCAGCTCGACGATCAGGACCAGCAGCACCGTGCCGGCCAGCAGCGCGATTTCGATGGCGTTGCGCCCGAGCCAGAAAGCGCTCGGCAGCATGACCACGGCCAGCCAGGTTTCCTGGCGGAACGCGCTTTCGCCGCTGTAGGCCGCGTGCAACCCGTTCAATGAGTTCCGCGCGGCGTGGACGATGCGGTCGACGCCGCTGCGGCCTTTGAATTCGTTCGTCATCGCGGCGATTTTGCCCGCCACGTCACCAGGCGTGTGCCGCACACTGCGTCATGCAGGAACTGGCGCTGCGGGTGCAGGAAGGCCAGCAACGCGTAGGCGATCACGCCAACGATCATCAGCGTGAAGATTTGCGCTGCACTGTGCAGACCGGCCGTGCGCGCTGCGATCAGCGCCGGCGCGAACCACAGCCAGGCGAGCAGATACCTGGCCAGCGCGCACAAGGGCTTCACCGCGGCGCCGCTGGTCGTGACGAGCCGCACGTGCCACGCCCGCATAGCGACGGTTTGCCCGCCGCGCGACCAGAAGGTGATGAAGTAGACCGCCAGCACCACGAAGACGAAGACCTGCAAGCCGGTTTGGCCCCGCAGCGCATGGTCTTGCCGCGTCAACGTCGCGTAGAGAAAACCGGCAATGAAGACGACGCCGAACAGCAGCACGCCTTCATACACAAACGCCGCCATGCGCCGCGCCACGCCAGGCATTGGCAGGCTGGCTGCCGGCGGCGCCTCGTCCGCCACCGTCATTGCGCGTTGGGCGGCTTGTTGGCGTTCTTGGGCTCGGCGGGGCCTGGGGCGGCGCGCACAGCCGCGCCTTGCGCACCGCGCTGCGGCAGCAGCGTCGCGGAATCGACAAACCCCGGCGTGGCCGACACCTTGGGCAGCCCGGCCTGCTGGTGCAGCGGCGGTGCAGTCGGTTTGGAGACGAGGTTGGTGGTGGCGCCGGAGCCGCGCTGCACGACCGTGGGCCCGACGGGCTGAGGCGGCGGCGCCACCGGCGCGCGGACGACGTTGGACTTGACGCTGGCCGCGCTGTCGGTCGGCGAGCGCGGGGCACGATTGGGTGCGTTGTCGGCCGGCCGTGACCGTTCCGCCAGCTCGCGCCGCTGCTCCGGCGGCAGCGCGCGATAGGCTTCCCATTGCTGCTGGCGCTCCTCGCGGCCGAGCTGTCGCGCCTCCTGGAAGTTCAGGCGCGCGCGGGCGCGCTCTTGCGGCGACAGCTTGGACCATTCGCTCATGCGCTCCTGCACCCGCGCCTTTTCGTCCGGCGGCAGCGTGTTGTAGCGGTTGGCGACTTCGAGCCACTTCTGTTGCTGCGCTGGTGTGACCCGCGACCAATCGCGCTCCAGTGGCGCGAGCACACTGCGCTGTTGCGGGTTCAGGCGCGCCCAGTCGGTCTGCGCCTGGGCCAGCGTCGCCGCCGTGATCAGCGCCAGCGCAGCGAGCAAGGGGCGCAGCCAGCGCGTCATCAGCGGCGCTCGCCCTTCAGGAACTCGGCAAAACCGGGGTCGCGGTAGGCCTCGGGCGGCAGGTCGTCGGCGAGCAGGGCGGCGTCGACTTCCGCGGCGGCTTCGATCTGCGACTGCGTGTAGTGGCGGTCGATCGCCAACAGCCCCGCCAGCAGCACGGCCAGCGGCAGCAGCGACGACAGGCGCAGCCACCACGGCGACTCGCTGCCGCCGGGGCCGCCGAGGATGGCGGCGCCGCCGGCCGTTGCGGAGACGACGGCTGGCGCGGGGGCGCTGCGCTGGGCCGCGCGGGCGAGGCCCAGCGCCTGCTCGCGGGCGACGCGCAGCCGCTCCTCGATGTCGCGGCGCGGCGTGACAGTCTGCTGTTCGGTCAGCGCAGCGGCCACACGGCGGGCAAAGCGCTCTTGCAGCACGTCGCTGCGCCGTTCGCGGCTGAGCTGGGGGGTGAGATTTGTGAGCTTGTTCATAGCGTGACTCCCTTGGCGCGCAGGGCCTTGGCCAATGCATGAACGGCCCGCGAGCAGTGCGTCTTCACGCTGCCCTGCGAGCATCCCATCACCGCCGCGGTCTCTGCAACATCCAGTTCCTCCCAGTAACGGAGAAGGAAGGCCTCTCGTTGACGGCCGGGGAGCTTGCCGACCTCGCCATCGATTAGTTCGAGAATTTGTTGTCGGCCGACCGAGTCCGCGGCACTCTCCGTGGCCACGCTGTCGAGGTCGAGCAGCTCGAGCAGATCGAAGTCTCCGCCATCGTCATCAGCGCCTTCGAAGTCCGACAGGTTGACAAGAACGGCGTTGCGGACTTTTTGCCGGCGGAACCAGTCCATCGTGGCGTTGGACAGGATGCGCTGGAAGACCAGCGGCAGCTCCTCCGGCGGCCGGTCGGCGTACTTCTCCGACAGCCGGATCATCGAGTCCTGCACGATGTCCAACGCGGCGTCGTCATTGCGCACGGTGTAGGCCGTGCGTTTGAACGCGCGTTTCTCGACGCCTTTGAGGAAGTCTGAAAGTTCTTTGTCGGTCGCCAAGGGGCGGCTCTCTTGGAGGGCTGCCCTCTTTGGGGCGCGGAGGATTATGTCGCAGGGCCTTTGCGCCCAGGTTTACGCGAAACCCGATGCCATAATGCCGCCCCGCACAACGCATCTTTCGGTTCTTGGCCGGGCTGCTCACCAGAGCTCGACCCATCAATCGCGCAGGTTCCACATCCGCCTCACAAGGGTGCGAAGAGGAACACCAATGGTTTTTCGTCAGAGAAATTCTCAAAGGTTCAACCCATGGACATGTCTGCCGCGGAAGTCAAACGCGCTGCCTCTGTGCAGCCGCCTTCTTCCCCACACCACCCCCATCCCGCTGAGCTGAACGGCTCGGAAATCCTGGTTCGCTGCCTGCAGGCCGAAGGGGTCAAGTACCTCTGGGGCTATCCCGGCGGCGCCGTGCTCTACATCTACGACGCCCTGTACAAGCAGGAGTCGATCCAGCATGTGCTGGTGCGCCACGAGCAGGCCGCCGTGCATGCGGCCGACGGCTATGCGCGGGCCACCGGCGAGGTCGGCGTGGCGCTCGTCACGTCAGGCCCCGGTGTCACCAATGCCGTGACCGGAATCGCCACCGCCTACATGGACTCGATCCCGATGGTGATCGTCACGGGCCAGGTGCCGACGCCTGCCATCGGCCTCGATGCCTTCCAGGAGTGCGACACGGTCGGCATCACGCGCCCGATCGTCAAGCACAACTTCCTTGTCAAGGACGTGCGCGATCTGGCGCTGACGATGAAGAAGGCGTTTCACATCGCGCGCACCGGCCGGCCCGGGCCGGTGGTGGTGGACATCCCGAAGGACGTCTCGTTCAACAAGACGGCGTATACGGGCTATCCGGACAAGGTCGAAATGCGCTCGTACAACCCGGTGCGCAAGGGCCACGGTGGGCAAATCCGCAAGGCCCTGCAATTGTTGCTCGCCGCCAAGCGGCCCTATATTTACACTGGCGGCGGAGTGCTGCTCAGCAA
>JANMHY010000731.1:0-6446 GCA_031375525.1 Burkholderiales bacterium | reverse complement strand
AAGCCGCATGACCTACCCACCTACAAGAGGAATGTCCAGCCGCCTCATGCGACATCAAGGGCCTGCCGCAAAAAACATTTGCCTCGTGAATAACGTGTAATCGGACTCGAACACCATGATCGCTACGAATACCAGCACGAGCAACGGTGGGAGCAGGATGGCGTACGCCAGGGCCAACCGTTCCCAGGCCATGTGCATGAAGACGGCGACGATCAGGCCAGCCTTCAGCAGCATGAAGGTGATGATCAGCCCCCAGCGCAGCAGGCCCTGGAAGTGGAAGTAATCCACCAGGTAGGAAAAGGTGCTGAGCAGGAATAGCAGGGCCCAGATCTTGAGATACAAGCCGATCGGGTGCTGTTGACCCGGGGCGGTGGCGGTCGTGGTCATGGCATCACCAGAGGTAGAAGAACGCGAAGATGAACACCCACACCAAGTCGACGAAGTGCCAGTACAGGCCTGTGATCTCGACGATCTGGTAGCCGCGTTGCTCGTAGTCGCCGCGGTTGACCTTGAAGGCGACGATCAGCAGGTAGAGCACGCCGATCGACACATGCAGGCCATGGAAGCCGGTGATCATGAAGAACGAAGAGCCGAACTGCGCCGCGCCCATCGGGTTGGTCCAGGGGCGCACGCCTTCTGAGATCAGCTTGCTCCACTCGAAGGCCTGCATGCTGACGAAGGTGATGCCGAACAACGCGGTCACCGCCATCAGGCGTGCGGCGTTGCGGCGGTCGCGGCGGTAGCCGCAGTTGACCGCCATCGCCATCGTGCCGCTGCTGGAGATGAGCACGAAGGTCATGATGGCGATCAGCAGCAGCGGCACGCTGGTGCCGCCGACGTGCAGCGCGAAGACCTCGCTCGGGTTAGGCCAGGCCACCGTGGTCGAGGTGCGCACCGTCATGTAGCCGGTGAGGAAGCTGCCGAAGATGAAGGTGTCGGAGAGCAGGAAGATCCACATCATCGCCTTGCCCCAGGGCACGCTGTGGAAGGCTTCGCGGTCGCCCGCCCAGTCGGCGACGAAACCGCGCCAGTCGTTGGGAGCTCTCGTCGTCGTCGTACTCATGATGTCCACCCCCGGCCGCAGATGAAAGCCACGATGTCCGGCGTCAGCCAGCCCAGCGCCGCGAACAGCGCCAACCACGCCAGCAGCAGGAAGTGCCAGTAGCGCGCGAGCAGCGCGACACGCTCGCGCGTGGGCCGCCGCATGACACGCAGCCAGGCGATCAGGCCACCGGCGACATGCAGGCCGTGTATCGCCGTGAGCACGTAGAAGAAACTCGCCGCCGGGTTGCCGGTGAACGACACGCGCGCGTCGGCCAGGGCCTGCCAGGCCCAGAGCTGGCTGGCGACGAAGGCGAAGGCGCACAGGCCGGCGCCGATCAGCAGCACTGTCGAGTCATCGCGCGCGGCCCGCCACAGCAGCACGCTGCCGGCGACCAGCAAGGCGGTCGACAGCCAGAGCTGCCCGGGCATGGCCAGCGCGGTCCAATCCGGCGCGCGGTCCATGCGCATCGCATACGCCGTGAGGAAGAGCGCGAACAGCGTGCTCGCGACACCGATGAAGACCCACAGGCCGATCTCCGCCGGTGCCGGCCGCGGGCCCAGGTCGAGTGTGGTGCTGGTCATTGGGCAACCTCCGCACTGCGCGCTGCGGTATGGCGCTTGGGGCGGCCCGGCGCGCTCATGCCGGCACTTCCTTCGGTGCGGGTGCGCCGCCTTCAGGCTCGAGCCCACCTGCCGAGGCTGGCGCGTTCTGGGCGATGAAATCCTCCGGCGCACCGGGCACGCTGTAGGCGTAGGCCCATCGCTGCACGGTCGGCAGCGTGGCGCCCCAGTTGCCGTGGCGTGGTGGCGTGTCGGGCGTGAACCACTCGAGCGAGGCGGCGCGCCAGGGGTTGGGCCCGGACGCGCGTCCGTATTTCAGGCTCCACAGCAGGTTGATCACGAACAGCAACTGGGCCACGCCGACGATCAGCGCGGCGATGGTGATCCACTGGTTGAGCAGATGCGCCGACGCCGGGATGAACTGGTAGTCGGTGTAGTGGTGGTAGCGCCGCGGCATGCCGAGCACGCCCAGGTAATGCATCGGGAAGTAGATCGCGTAGGTGCCGAGGAAGGTGATCCAGAAATGCAGCTTGCCGATGCCGTCGTGAAGCATTCGTCCCGTGATCTTCGGGTACCAGTGGTAGATGGCGCCGAAGACCACCAGCAGCGGCGCCACGCCCATCACCATGTGGAAGTGCGCGACCACGAAGTAGGTGCCCGACAGCGGGATGTCGACGCTGACGTTGCCCAGGAACAGCCCGGTCAGCCCACCGAGCACGAAGGTGGCTAGGAAGGCCAGCGCGAACAGCATCGGCACCGTCATGTGGATGTCGCCGCGCCACAGCGTCAGCGCCCAGTTGTAGACCTTGATCGCGGTCGGCACGGCGATGATCAGCGTGCAGGTGGCGAAGAAGAAGCCGAACCAGGGGTTCATACCCGAGACGAACATGTGGTGCGCCCAGACGACTAACGACAGGCCGCCGATGATCACGATCGCCCAGACCATGGTGCGGTAGCCGAAGATGGCCTTGCGCGCATGCACGCTGATCAGGTCCGAGACCAGGCCGAAGGCCGGCAGCGCGACGATGTAGACCTCGGGGTGGCCGAAGAACCAGAACAGGTGCTGGAACAGCAGCGGGCTGCCGCCGCGGTAGTTGGTGACCTGGCCCATCGAGACCAGCGCCGGCATGAAGAAGCTGGTGCCCAGGGTTTCGTCGAGCAGCATCATCACGCCCGAGACGAACAGCGCCGGGAACGCGAGCAGCGCCAGGATGGTGGCGACGAAGATGCCCCACACCGCCAGCGGCATGCGCATCAGCGTCATGCCGCGGCAGCGCGCCTGCAGCACGGTGGTGACGTAGTTCAGGCCGCCCATCGTCGTGGCGACGATGAAGACCACCAGCGAGACCAGCATCAGGATGATGCCGCCGTCGTGCCCCGGCGTGCCGGGCAGGATGACCGCCGGCGGGTACAGCGTCCAGCCGCCGCCGGTGGGGCCGCCGGGCACGAAGAAGCTGGCCAGCAGGATCAGCACCGAGACGAAGTACACCCAGACGCTGAGCATGTTCATGTACGGAAACACCATGTCGCGTGCGCCGACCATCAGCGGGATCAGGTAGTTGCCGAAGCCGCCGAGGAACAGCGCGGTCAGCAGGTAGATCACCATGATCATGCCGTGCATGGTGACGAACTGGTAATAGCGCTCGGCGTTGATGAAGGCGAACTGGCCCGGAAAGCCGATCTGCAGGCGCATCAGGTTGGACAGCACCAGGCCGATCAGGCCGACGAAGATCGCGATCGAGGCGTACTGGACCGCGATCACCTTGTGATCCTGGCTCCACACGTAGCGATAGAAGAAGCTCGGCGGCGCGTGGTCGCCGTGCTCGTGGAGATGGTCGTCGGCGTAGGACACGAGTCCTCCTTCAGCGCGCGCCCTGGGCCTTGATGTAGGCCACCAGTGCGTCGAGTTCGTCGTCGGTCAGCGGAATCGGCGGCATCACGTTTGGAAAGCCCTTGATGTCGCGCGACTGCGGGTTGCGGATGAAGCTGCGCAGGAAGGCGTCGTCGACCAATACCGTGCTGCCGTCTTCCATTTGTTCCTGCTTGCCGAACAGGCCCTTCCAGGTCGGCCCGATGCCCTTGCTGCCGTCGATGGTGTGGCAACCGGCGCAGGCCTTGGACTGCGCCAGTTCGCGGCCGCGCGCCAGCGGATCGGCCGCAGCGGCGGCGTGCTGGCCGGCGAAGGTCGGCTGCGCGGCCAGCCAGGCGTCGAACGCGGCGCCTTCCTCGACGCGCACGAAGCCGCGCATGTCCGGATGGCCGACGCCGCACAACTGCGCACACATGGCTTCGTAGCGCCCGGCCTTCATCGGCGTGAACCAGAAGCTGCTGACCTGGCCCGGCACGATGTTCATTCGGGCGCGGAACGGCGGCACGAAGAAGTCGTGCAGCACATCGTGCGAGCGCAGCACCACGTTGACCGGGCGGTTCAGCGGCAGGCGAACCTCATTGGCGTCGACCAGGATGTCGTCGGCGCTGGCCGCATCGCTGGGGTCGATGCCGAAGGGGTTGGCGGCGCTGACGAAGCGCGCGTCGCTGCCGCCCAACTTGCCGTCGGCGCCTGGGAAGCGAAAGCGCCAGCGCCATTGCTGGCCGAGCACTTCGAGCGTCATCGATTCACGCGGCGGCCGCACATAGTCGGCATAGACCCACAGCCCCGGCGCCAGCAGCGCGGCGATGCCGACCGAGGTGACGATGATCAGCCGCCGCTCGAGGCGATGGTCGTTCGGCAGGTAGGCGGCGCGGTGGCCCTCACGATGGCGAAAGCGCCACAGCGTGTAAGCGATGAACAGCGTGATGACGACGAAGAACAGCCCGGTGATGACGACGGTGATGGCCAGCGTGTCGTCCATCGACTTCCAATTCGACGCCAGTGGCGGCAGCCACCACGGCGTGAACACGTGAAACAGCACCGAGGCCAGGACGATCAGGACAAGTGCGACAGCGATGGCCATGGCGGGTGCTGCGTCGTCACTCGGCGGGGCTGGCCCGGCGCAACTTCCAGTACAGAACAGCGGCCACCAAGCCGCAGACCAGGTGAGCCATCAGCGTCGCCCAGCCGCGCATTTCGATGAACCAGGGCATGACGATCGTCAAGACGTGGAAGTTGGTGAAATACACCAGTGCGCCGAAGGCCAAGCCGATGACTTCCGCCGACAACACACTGTCCTCGCGGTGCAGCAGCCCCACCACCAGCGCCAACCCGAGCCCGAAGGCGATGCCCAGCGCGTAATGCGTGGCCAGCGCGACCGCGACCACGATCAGGTTGAACTCGGAGGTGAAGGCCGTCTGCGGGCCGAGCACGATGGCCGCGACCAGATGCGAACTGCGCCACGGCCCTTCGGCGTCGAACATCGCCACCCACACCAACTCGAGCACCATCACCACCGCGCCGGCGGCAAAGCCGCTGACCACGGCCGCGGTCCAGTCCGGCCGGTGGGCAGGGCTCGTCAAACGCAAGTACAGGTCCATATCACCTCCGCAGCATCCGGCCACCGCTGACGATGGCCACGGACGACGGGTTCAGGGAAACGCCGGAATGTTCGGATCCTCGCCTTCGAAATGCCCTTCTGGATGTCCAGCCGCGAGCAGGGTCTCGATCTCGGCCACGCGCGAGCGCGGCACATCGACCATCAGCAGCAACTGCCCGGCCTCGATCGCACCGTGAAAGCGCTCGAGCCGGTGGCTGGGCACCGAAACGCCGATCAGGCTCGCCATCCACGCCCCCAGCGGTGCGCCGACGATGGCCAGCACCGCGGCGATGCCCCATTGCGGCGAGTCGCCGAACAGCGGGAAGAACAGGGCGACGAGGGCGCCGATCACCGCGCCCGACGCGGCTCCGATGACCAGGCCGAGTTGCGCCGCCCGGATCACGTCCGAGGTCTGCAACAGGTTGGCCGCGTGCAGCCCCGTCATGTCGGCGCTTTCGCCGGCAACGAAGTGGATATGACCTTCGTCGATGCGGGCGAGCAGAAGGTCGTTCATCGTCCGACTGGCACTCGCCAGATCGGGCAGAAGCCAATAGATGCGTCTGCGCATGGTGGTCTCCCATCTGGCTGTACTGCCGAGAATTCCGATACCACTACTGCTACTGCTACAACAACTACTGCAACTCTTGTACACCCGCGGCGGATGGGGCGCAAGCGGGCCTTCATCGAGCGCCGGGGGCGACGCGCGACCGGCGAGCGCAGCGGGCTGGGGTATGGTGCTTGCTTCACGTTGCACAGCACCACCGTGGCCGACACCGAAGAGAGTTGCAATCCGCCGTCCGCTTTTGCGTTGGCCTGGCGGCAGACGCTGCGCGACTTCCGCGCCGGCGAGTTGCGGCTGCTGCTCGTTGCGGTGACGCTGGCCGTCGGCGCGTTGACGGCGGTCGGTTTTTTCGCCGACCGGCTGGAGCGCAGCCTGGCGCGCGATGCGCGGCAGTTGCTCGGCGGCGATGCCATCGTGTCGAGCGACCGGCCGACGCCGCAGGCCTTCATCGACGAGGCGCGCGGGCGCGGCTTGCAGGTGACCACGACAACGAGCTTTCCGAGCATGGGCCGCGCGCCGGACGACAAGGGCGGCGCGAGCAAGCTCGTCGCCGTCAAGGCCGTCAGCGACGGTTACCCGCTGCGCGGCCGGTTGAAGCTGCGCAACACGCCCGATGCGCCCGAGCTCGACAGCGCTGGTGCGCCGGAGCCGGGCACGGTGTGGGTCGATGCCTCGCTGCTCGAAGCGCTGCAGTTGAAGATGGGCCAGACGCTGCTGCTCGGCGACGCAGCGCTGAAGATCGCGCGCATCGTCGCCATCGAGCCCGACCGCGGCGCCGGCTTCATGAGCTTTGCGCCGCGCGTGATGGT
>JANMHY010000674.1:0-6316 GCA_031375525.1 Burkholderiales bacterium | reverse complement strand
CCAAGAGCGCGAACAACACCAGCGTGGCGGGAGCGTACGCCGCCTTCACCTGCGCGGTGCTGGTCTGGGGCTGGCATGAGCTGGCCTTTCTCACCGGCTGGCTGACGGGGCCGCGCAAGGATGCGTGCAGCGCGCCGCTGCACGGGCCGACGCGCTTCAACGAAGCGGTGCAGGTGATCCTCTGGCACGAGCTGGCCATCATCGGCATGGGCCTGGCCATTGCGGCACTGACCTGGGGCGGTGCGAACCAGGTGGCGACGTGGACCTTTGCGCTGCTGTGGGTGATGCGCCTGTCGGCCAAGTTCAACTTGTTCCTCGGCGTGCGCAACCGCGGCGAGGAATTTCTGCCGCCGCACCTGCTGTATCTGGCCAGCTATTTCCGTCGCCGCAAGATCAACGCGCTGCTGCCGCTGTCGGTGCTCGCCGGCACGATCGTCGCCGTGGTCATGATCACGTCGGCCATCGACGCCTCCGGCGCACAGCGCATCGGCCTGCTGCTCGTGGCCTCGATGCTCGTGCTGGCGCTGATCGAACATGTCTTGCTGGTCACCCCGTTGCCACCCACGTTGTTGTGGCGCTGGGCTTTGCGACCGACGACGACGACACCATGAAACCCGACAGCCCCGAGCTTTTGTTGGCGCGCGACGGCGCGCCCACCGCCGTCGTCATCGGCGCCGGCTTCGGCGGCTTGGCCGCCGCGGTGCGCCTGGCCTGCAAAGGCTGGCGCGTGCAGGTGCTGGAAAAACTCGACGCCCCCGGCGGCCGCGCCTACGTGCATCGCGAGGCCGGCTACACCTTCGACGCCGGGCCGACCATCATCACCGTGCCACACCTGTTCGAAGAGCTGTGGGCGCTGGCCGGCCGCAAACTGGCCGATGACGTGACGCTGAAGCCGCTCGACCCGTTCTACCGCATCCGCTTCGACGACGGCAGCTGGTTCGACTACAACGGCGACCCCGATCACATGCGCGCCGAAGTCGCGCGCTTTTGCCCCACCGACCTGCCTGGCTACGAGCGCTTCATGGCCGAGGCCGAGCGTTGTTATCGCATCGGCTTCGAAGAACTCGGTGCAACGGCGTTCGACTCGCTGCGCGATCTCGTGTCGGCGATTCCCGCTCTGCTGCGCATGCGCTCGTGGCGCTCGATCCGCGGCATGGTGAATTCGCACTTCCGGGATCCGAAGCTGCGCATCGTCTTCAGTTTTCATCCGCTGCTGATCGGCGGCAACCCTTCCGCCGTCACCTGCACCTACAGCCTGATCAACATGCTCGAGCGCCGCTTCGGCGTGCATTGGGCGATGGGCGGCACGGGTTCGCTGGTCACGGGCTTGGTCAAGCTGCTGGCGCAACTCGGAGTCGCGGTGCGCTGCAACACGCAGGTGCAGCGCATCGTCGCGGACAACGGACGCGCCAGCGGCGTCGAGTTGGCCAACGGTGAACGCATCGACGCCGACATCGTCGTCAGCAACGCAGACACCGCGTGGACGTACCGCAACCTCGTCGCGCCCGAGCAGCGCAAGGTCTGGAGCGACCGCAAGCTCGACCGCGCGCGCTACTCGATGTCGTTGTTCGTCTGGTACTTCGGTGTCGACCGCCAGTACGCCGACGTGCCGCACCACACGATGGTGCTCGGCCCACGCTACGAGGGCTTGCTCGACGACATCTTCAAGCGCCACCATCTCGCAGACGACTTCAGCCTGTATCTGCACCGGCCCACCGCCAGCGACCCGTCGATGGCGCCGCCGGGCTGCGACGCGTTCTACGTGCTCTCGCCCGTGCCGCACCTGGACAGCGGCACCGACTGGCGCGTGCAGGCGGCGTCGTACCGGCAAGCGATCGAGCGCCGGCTGGAGAGCACGCTGCTGCCGGGATTGTCCAAGCATGTGACGGTGTCGCGCGTCATGACGCCGCTGGACTTTCAGGACCGGCTGCTGTCGTACAAAGGCGCCGCCTTCGGCTTGGAGCCGCTGCTGCTGCAGAGCGCGTGGTTCCGGCCGCACAACCGCAGCGAGGATCTGCCCGGGCTGGTCATGGTCGGCGCCGGCACGCACCCCGGCGCCGGCATTCCGGGCGTGCTGATGTCAGCCAAGGCGCTGGAGTCGGTGTTGCCGCCGTTGGCCTCTTTTGCGAAGGCGCGGGTATGAACTCGATCGATGCCCATGCGTGCCGCGAGCTGATGCGCGGCGGCTCGAAATCGTTCTACCTGTCGTCGCTGGCGCTGCCGCAGCGAGTGCGCGCGCCGGCCACGGCGCTCTATGCGTTTTGCCGCGTCGCCGATGACGCGATCGACAACAGCACCGAGCCGACGCGCGCGTTGGCCGACCTGACGGCGCGGCTCGACGCGGTGTATGCCGGCGCGCCGCGCGCCGACGTGGCCGACCGCGCGCTGGCTGCCGTCGTTGAAGACGCGCAACTGCCGCGGGTGCTGATCGACGCGCTGCTCGAAGGTTTTGCCTGGGACGCGCAGGGCCGGCGCTACGAAACGATCGAAGACCTGCATGCCTACGGCGCACGCGTCGCCGGCACGGTGGGCGCGATGATGGCGCTGGTGATGGAAACGCGCGACGCTCGCTCTCTCGCACGAGCCAGCGAGCTCGGCGTGGCGATGCAGCTCACCAACATCGCGCGCGATGTCGGTGAAGACGCGCGCAACGGCCGGCTGTACTTGCCGCTGGCGTGGATGCGCGAAGCCGGACTCGATGCCGAGGCGTGGCTTGCCGCGCCGCAATTCGATCGGCGTCTGGGCAGCGTCATCGCGCGCCTGCTCGCCGAAGCCGAGCGCTTGTATGCGCGTGGCGAATGCGGCGTCTGCGACCTGCCGCGCGATTGCCGCCCGGCGATTCAGGCGGCGCGCCTCGTCTACGCCGAAATCGGCCATGCGCTCGACGCCGCAGGCTTCGACTCCGTGAGCCGCCGCACCGTCGTCGGCACGGGCCGCAAGCTGGCGCTGATGATGCGCGCGTGCGGCGCCGTGCTGCGCTCGCCCGGCCACCCGATTGCCGCCGGCGCAGCCAGCGCGCCCTTGCCCGCCGTGCGCTTTCTCGTCGACGCTGCTGCCAGCGGCGAGTTGCCGGCGCGCACGTTCTACCAGCGCACGCTGCGCATCGTCGATCTGTTCGAGCGCCAGACGCAGCGGCTGCGCGGCGCGACCGCCGCATGAATAACCTGCCGCTGATCGTCGTCGAGGTCGTGCTCGTCTTCGGCGGCGCGGTGGCCTTTGCGTGGTGGCAGCTCAGAGACCTGGCGCGCGAGCGCCGCAAGCGCGAAGACGCGAAGCAGAACAGGAGTTCCGAATGATGATGGCGCACAACACCGTGCACACACTGCGTCAGCTCGGCGTGGCGATCAACCTCGCCGCGACGCTCGTCGTCGCGTGGGTCAGCTTTTTGTTCGGCCAGCAACTCGGCGGGCCGTTCATGGGCGTGGTCGCCGCCGTCAACGGCTCGGCAATGTGCTCGCTGCTGATCAGCGGGCTGGTCGATTGGCTGACCGGCGCGAGTCAGCCCTAACGCACGTTCTTGTAGATCTTTTTCTGGTTGTAGGCCTTGAACTGGCGGACCCCCCAGAACACGAAGACGATGGCCCAGATGATGAAGATGATGTGATAGACCTTCAAAGCTTGCTCCATTGATGCCGGTTGTTGGGAATGCCCTGTGCCGCAGGTTGCTGGGCCTCGTGGCGCAACAGCGCCGTCATCGCGGCAACGGTGGCCAGCAGCAGCACGATTTCAACGGCATAGACAAAAGCATAGCCGGTGGCCGGTGCGGCGAGCGCCTTGCCGAAGACGCCGCGCGTGGCCAGCGCCTGCACCACGTCGCGGCCGATGCCGCCCGCGGCGACGCCCGCGCCCGCCGCGGTGGCCTGCACGGCGCCCCAGGCGCCGAGCGCCAAACCCGTCTGGTCCTTCGGCGCGCGGTTCATCGTCAACGTCAGCGTGCCGTGGCCGAACAGGCCGACGCCGACGCCGATGACGAAGACGCCGAGCACGAACAGCGCCATCGACGGCACAGCGGTCGTGGCGATGACGGCGCCGAACGCGGGTACGCCGGTAGCAGCGCCCACGAGCGCCATGCGCGCGGGATCGGCGCCGCGTGACAAGACCGCCGAAGCGATGCAAAAGCCGGCGAGCGTGCCCGCGGCCAGCGTCGCGGTGAGCCATGTGGTGGCGCCGACGCCCATGCCGAACACCTGGCCGCCGAAGGGTTCGAGCAGCACGTCCTGCATGCCGAAAGCCAGCGTGCCGAGCGCGATGGCGACGAGGCGGCGCTGCGTGCCATCGCCATCGATGTAGCCGCGCCAGGCCTGCGAGAACTCGGGGCGTGGCATGGCGCCGGCCGCCGCACGCTGCGGGCGCCGCGCCTCCTGCTTCCACAGCGCGACGGTGTTGAGCACGAGTGTGGCCACGGCCGCGGTTTGCAGCACCTGCACCAGGCGAGCCGGGCTGAAGTCTTGCAGCATCGCGCCGAAGACAAAGGCGCTGGCCATCGTGCCGACCAGCAGCATCACGTACATCAGGCCGACGACGCGCGGCTGCGATTCAACGCTGGCCAGGTCGGTGGCCAGCGCCAGGCCGGCGGTCTGCGTGGTGTGCAGGCCGGCGCCGACGACGAGGAAGGTGAAGCCTGCGCCGAGCGGGCCGATCCACGACGGCCATTGATTCGCCTCGCCGCCGCCCGAGAGCACGAGCAGCGCAAACGGCATCACCGCGAAGCCGCCGAACTGGATCAACGTGCCCATCCAGATGAACGGCACGCGCCGCCAGCCGAGGGCACTGCGGTGCGTGTCGGAACGAAAACCGATCAGTGCACGCAGCGGCGCATACAGCACCGGCAACGCCACCATCACCGCGACCAGCGCGGCGGGCACGTTCAGCTCGACGATCATGACGCGGTTGAGCGTGCCGACGAGCAGCACCAGCGCCATGCCCACCGAGACCTGGAACAGCGACAGGCGCAGCAGGCGCGACAGCGGCAGGTCCGGCGTCGCCGCATCGGCAAACGGCAAGAAGCGCGGACCGAGCTGCGCCCAGCGCGCCACCAAGCCCCGCGACAGGCCGCGTGAAAGATCGCGTGGAGAGGCGCTCAAGACAGATCCGATGCGCAATGCCGGCAAGCTCACGCGTGAACCGGAAGCAACGACTTCCGATGCGCGCGCAAACCGGCCCGCGCCGCGCTGCCGGCGACTACTTGGGCGCTGCCGCGACCAGCGTCGATGGTGGCGCCGCCGCCGTCGTTGCCGGCGCCTCCGCAGCCGCCGACTTGCCGGTGCCGCCGACGTAGTAGTTCTTCAGCCATGGCGCCGTGTTGAGCAGCGTCAGGTGAACGGCGAACGAGCTGATCGCCACCGCGGAGAGGAACAGCGGGATGCCGACCGACGGCTTGACCACGCACCAGATTTTTCCGTAGATCATGTTGTGCCCTCCGTGTTCACTTCAGCCACGGTGAATAGATGTAGGCAAACAGATGCGCGAGCACGGCGATGAAGCCGAAGATCTGTGTGCCTTGGATCAAGTGGCGGTGGATCTCTTCCGATTCGGCTTCGGTCAATCCGGTGGGCCACACCTTGTTGGGGTCCGATGTTCTGTCTGCCATGTGTCCTCCTCGTGGGGAGTTCAACTTCGTGCGCAACCCGCACGCGGGTACCCAGGTGGACTGTCACACTGAAATCGGCAGTCGCCGTCCGCGCGATACGGGGCACGCTGCGGCGTTGCGAATGCTCGCGATGCCTGTGGGCATTGCTGTGCCAAAGCCAAGCGAAGCGCAGGCTGCGCCTGCTTTGGCCTTGCATCGCACCCCGTCTCGCACGTCCTTCGACTCCCATTTCAATGTGACAGTCCACCAGAGCTGGCACCACCCGGCACCGGCTATGTGTAATCTCTACCTTACGCTTTGATGTGTCAAGTGTTGATTACGCCGATGCTGTTGCGGTGCGTTGCCGAGAGGGCACGCTGCGGCGAACCCTCGTTACAGTGCTGGGTCGATCGACGCCGATCGATCGCTATCCCCATGAACCCACAGCCCCTGCCCACCTTGCCCACGCTGGCCGCTGCCGATCTGGCGTGCCGGCGCGGCAACCGGCGCTTGTTTGCCGGCGTCAACTTCGCAGTCGATGGCGGCCGCGCGACGTGGCTGCGCGGCCGCAACGGCCGCGGCAAGACGAGCCTGCTGCGCCTGGCCGCGGGCCTGTCGGTGCCCGAGTCGGGGCGCATCACCTGGGGCGGCGTGCCGGTGCGCGAAGCGTCGATGGCGCAGCGCCTGGTGTACATCGCGCATGCCAGCGCGTTGAAGGACGATTTGAGCGTCACCGAATCGCTGCGC
>JANMHY010000092.1:0-1928 GCA_031375525.1 Burkholderiales bacterium | reverse complement strand
CGGCCGAAGCGGGCACGCGCTCGATCGGCGTCACCATCGAGCTGCCCAATGCGAGAGAAACGCTGCGCGCCGGACAGTACGCGCTGGCCCGCGTCGAGCTCGCCGATCCCCAACAGCGGCTGACCGTGCCGGCCGCTGCGGTCGGCAACACTGCGGGGCAAGACCATGTGTGGCTGATCGAAAACGGCGTGCTCGCGCGGCGCGCGGTCACGGTCGGCCGGCGCGACGAGCGCGAGGGCCGCGTCGAGTTGCTGAACGGCGTCGCCGCAGGCAGCCAGGTGCTGGCAGCGCGCTTCGACAACCTGCGCGAAGGCGGCAAGGCGGTGGTGGTGGCGACCAAGTCCGCGGCCGTGGCGTCGGCGGCGGCGTCGACACCCGTCGTCAAGTAAGCGCAAGGAAGTCACACCATGTGGATCACCCGCGTCTCGATCAACCACCCGGTCTTCGCCACGATGATCATGGTCGCGCTGTGCGTGCTCGGCCTGTTCTCGTACAACAAGCTCGGCGTCGAGCAGATGCCCGAGATCACGCTGCCCGGCGCCTGGTTCGAAGTGCAGTACCCCGGCGCGTCGCCCGAAGCCGTGGAGCGCGAGGTCATCCGGCCGGTGGAAGAGGCGGTCAACAGCGTGGCCGGCGTCAAGCGCATCATGTCGCGCTCGCAAGAAGGCCAGGGCATGATGAACATCGAGTTCAGCCTGGACACCAACATGGACCGCGCGATGCAGGAAGTGCGCGACCGTGTTGCCGCCGTGCAGTCGACCTTCCCGCGCGATGTCAAACCGCCGACGCTGGCGCGCTGGAATGGCGACAACAACCAGCCGGTGGTCAACGCGGTGCTGGTGAGCAAGACACGCAGCGCGCGCGAGCTGTCGATCATCGGCGAGAACAGCGTCAGCAAGCGCCTGCAGCGCGTCGCCGGCGTAGCCCGCGTGGACGTGAGCGGCCTGGTGCAGCGCGAAGTGCGCATCGACCTCGACCCGGTGCGCCTGCGCGCCTACGGCATCACGCCCGCCGAGATCGCCACCGCGCTGCGCGAGGCCAACATCGACCAGCCGGTGGGCGTGATCAAGGACAACGTGCAGGACACGCTGCTGCGCGTCGAAGGCAAGGTGCGCGACCCGCGGCAGTTCGAGACGATCGTCATCGCCCGCCGCAACGGCCTGGCGCTGACGCTGGCCGACGTGGGCACGCTCGTCGAGCGCGAGAAAGAGGCCGACTCGATCGCGCGCTTCAACGGCCAGCCGGGCATCAACTTCAACATCTTCAAACAGCAGGACGCCAACATCGTCGCCACCGGCGATGCCATCAAGCAGGCGATGGACGAGGTCCGCAAGATCTTGCCGCCCGATGTGGAATTGAAGCTCGTGCAGGCCAACTCCGACTGGGTCAAGGGCTCGCTCGACGGCCTGATGCACACGCTGATCGAAGGCGCGTTGCTGACGGTGCTGATCGTCTTTTTGTTCCTGCACTCGTGGCGCAGCACCATCATCACCGGCCTGACGCTGCCGATCGCGGTGATCTCGTCGTTCATTGCCGTCTACCTGTTCGGCTTCACGCTGAACTTCATGACGATGATGGCGCTGTCGCTGTGCATCGGCCTGCTGATCGACGACGCGATCGTCGTCCGCGAAAACATCGTGCGCCACATCCACATGGGCAAGGACCACCACACCGCGGCGCGCGAGGGCACCGACGTGATCGGTCTGGCGGTGATGGCGACGACGTTCGCGCTGTGCGCGGTCTTCGTGCCGGTGGCCTTCATGGGCGGCATCATCGGCAAGTTCTTCTACCCGTTCGGCATCACAGTTGTCGTCGCGGTGCTGGTTTCGCTGTTCGTCAGCTTCACGCTCGACCCGATGTTGTCGTCGGTGTGGCACGACCCGCCGGCCGAACGGATGAAGCGCCTGTGGGGCATCGGCCATGCGATC
>JANMHY010000645.1:0-3120 GCA_031375525.1 Burkholderiales bacterium | reverse complement strand
CCTGGTTCGAGCGCGGCGGCGTCATGGCCTATGCCAACGTGCGCGGCAGCGGCGCTTTCGGCGATGCCTGGTACAAGGCCGGCTTCAAGACCACCAAGGCCAACACCTGGAAGGATGGCGTCGCCGCCGCGCGCTGGCTGGCCGCCGAGCGCTACGCGTCGCCGGCCACGCTCGGCGTCTGGGGCACGAGCGCCGGCGGCATCTTCGTCGGCCGCGCGGCGACGAGCGCGCCCGAGCTGTTTGCCGCGGCGATCTTCGATGTCGGTGTGCTCGACGCGGTGCGCGCCGAAGAATCGGCCAACGGCATCACCAACATCAGCGAGTTCGGCACCGTCAAGAAGGCCGATGAGTTCAAGGCCCTGCTCGAGATGAGCACCTACCACCAGATCAAGGACGGCGTGGCCTACCCTGCGGTGCTGCTGGTGCACGGCATGAACGATCCGCGCGTCGATGTCTGGAACAGCGCCAAGGCCGCGGCGCGCCTGCAGCAGGCCAATCCGAACGGCAAGCCGGTGCTGTTGCGCCTCGACGCGCAGGCCGGCCACGGCGTTGGCAGCACCGCGCAGCAGCGCGCGAGCGAGCGCGCCGACATCTACAGCTTCCTGCTCTGGCAGTTCGGCAAGGTGCAGGCCAAGCCGGCGGATTGACGTTCGCGGCCGTCAGCTCGCCGGCCACGCGAAGCCTTCGAGCAAGGCCAGCAAGCTCGCGCTGGCCTGCTTCTCCGCGCTGCTGCCGACGCGCTGCGCGTAGGCTTCGAGGACGAAGCGCGCGGTGTCGTGCACCGAGCGCCAGTAATGGGTGCCGCTGACGCGGCGGTGCAGCTCGCTGTACTCGGCGTCGATCGCGGCCAGCGCCGGGGCGAGCCGTTTCGCGGCCACGGCGTCATAGACGCGCAGCTCGGTCAGGCCGACGACGCTGAAGAAGTCCGGGTCGTCGCGCGAGCGCTCGACCAGGGACTGGCGCACGGCAGCGGTGGCCGCCGCATCGAAGCCGCGCCAGCCCGGCCGCGCGGCGTCGGCCACCAGCTCGGCGGCCATGCGGTTCAAGGCCGGGTAGTAACGCTCAGAGGATTCGGTGCTGCCGCCCAGCACTTCGGCGCGCGCGTAGTGCAGTTTCATCTGCTGCACTGCGGCGGCGGCTTCTGCGCTGCGGCCGGCCTCGCGCTCGACCATCGCCATGCGCTTGCAGGCCGAGCCGGCCAGGCTCTCGCGCTCCATCGTCGGCTGCAAACCGATCAGGCGTTCGAGCGTTGCCAGCGCCTCGGCGAGCGGCGCGCGCGCCGCCAGCGCGGCCTCGCGCACGGCGCGCTCGGCCGCTAGCAGGGCGACGCGCTCCTGCGGCGTCACCTTGCCGTCACGCCGCGCCTTGCGTTCGATGGCGTCGCGCGCCTTGGCCGCCTCGCGCACGCTCGTCTGCGCCTGGCGCGCGGCCAGGTTGGCCCATTGCTCGGCGGCGCGCTGCGAGGCGCTGCCGTCGTTGGCGGCCATCGCGCGCGCGTACCAGGCCAATGCGCGCACGGTGTCGCCGGCTTCCTTGTAGGCCACGGCAAAGGCTTCGGCCACCGCGCCCATGCCGCCCCACGCCGGACCGAAGCGCGACGCCAGATAAGCCAGGCGCTCGCGCTGCGCGCCGATGCGCTGCTCGCGCTCGTCGGCGCGCAGGAAGCGCGTCTCCACGGCGACGGTTTCGAGCGCGATCGCCAGCCCCACTGGCGACGAGATGCCGGCAAAGCGTTCCGACGGCGGCACGCTGCGCTGCTCGCGCTTGTCGTCGCGGCGCAGCGTCCACTCCGGATCGCCATAGCACTGGTAGGCGGCCCAGGTGTTGCCGTTGCCGCGCACCTCCCACGCCGCCTGCCGTGCGCGGGCAGCGGCGTCGATGAAGCGCGCGCCGCCGAGCAGCGCGCCGTAGAACGTGGTGGCAAAGGTTTCGGCCGGCCCGTCTTCCACCGCCCAGCCGGCCGCGACGACGCAGCGCACGCCCAGGCGGATCAGCTCTTCGGCGACGCCGCTGGCGAACTCGGCGCGGTCGTAGCCGAACAGATCGTCTTCGCGCAGCAGTTGCGCGTTGTTGCGCTCGGCCAGATAGCAGCAGTTGATGAAGACCAGCTCGGGCACGCAGCGCATGGTGCGAATCTCGCGCGGCCCGAGGTAGCAGCCATGCGAGAGCACGACGCCGCGCGGGTCGCCGTCAGCGCTGCTGCCATCAGGGCGCACGATGCGCTCCGGCGGCTCGCCGTGGCCGGCGATGTGGACGATGCGCCAATCGCGCTCGAGCAGCGCGTTGATGACGCGGTGGGCGTCGGGCGCGGTGCTGGCGTCGGCCTCGGCGATCAGCGCGCGCACGTCGTCGTTGTCGAAGGCGCCGGCCACGGTGAGCAGCGCGGCCACGGCGGCGGCTTCCTTGCGCGCGCCGGGCAGCCGCGGATAGCGCTCGGGTTCCGTGACGGCCGGCTCGCCGATCACCAGCACATCGCTGTCGAGCCCGGCGTCGCGCACGCCCTGGCCGAAGCGCAACGTGCGCAGCTTGCGCAAGAGCTTGGTGCGGATCGACCACGGCAGCGCTTCGTCGCTGCTGTCGCCCGGCGTCGTGTTGTGCAGCAGCTCCCACGGGATGCCGGCGGTGCCGCCATCGACTTCGATGCGCGCTTCGGTGGTGCCGCCGAGAAACGGGTCCATCTCCACCGGCACCAGCAACTGGTAGAGCGTGCGGCCGATCTGCGGGTCCTGGTTGCGGTCGCTGCTGGCGCGCTTGACGATCTCGCGCACCAGCTTGGCCTGCGTGGCCTGCGCGCGCACTTCGGTGCGGGCGCGCCGCGTGTCGAGCGAATACGCGATCGCGCTGTCGAAGCCGCGGCCTTCGATGTGCGTCTGCACGCTGGTCGCGCTGATGAGGTCGTAGTCGGCGCTGCGGTAGCCGGTGTCGAGCGGTCGGCGTAGGGCGCCGGCGCCCGAGCGCACATGCTCGGCAATGCGCCAATCGGCCGGGCGCGTGGTGGCCAGCACCTGCAGGCTGCGCCAGGCGTCGCTGGCGCGGTCGAGGTAGAGCTCGACGAAGACCAGGTGCGCCAGCAGCGGCCAGCCGCTGGCCTTCAGCCGCAGATTGGCCTCGCGCGCGGCC
>JANMHY010000549.1:0-4733 GCA_031375525.1 Burkholderiales bacterium | reverse complement strand
CTGATGCGCGAAGAGATCCGCCAGCAAAGCGTGCGCTCGAAGATCGTCGAGCCGGGCTACGCATGGATCCGCCTGACCGTGTTCCAGGAGCGCTCGCTCGACGACTTTGCGAAGAAGATCGAAGAAGCCTACAAGGCCGAGCCGAACCTGAAGGGCATCGTGCTCGATCTGCGCAACGACCCGGGCGGTCTGCTCGATGCTGCGGTCGGCGTCTCCGCCGCCTTCCTGCCGAACAACGTGGTGGTCACCACCACCAACGGCCAGGTCGCTGATTCGAAGCAGAGCTTCAATGCCGCGCCCGAGTACTACGCGCGCCGCGGCGCCGATCCGCTGCGCCGCCTGCCCGAGGCCGTGAAGAAGGTGCCGATGGTGGTGCTGGTCAACGAAGGCTCGGCCTCGGCCAGCGAGATCGTGGCGGGCGCGTTGCAAGACCACAAGCGCGCCATCGTCATGGGCTCGCAGACCTTCGGCAAGGGCTCGGTGCAGACCTGGCGGCCGCTCACAGCCGACACAGCGCTGAAGATCACCACCGCGCGCTACTACACGCCGACCGGCCGCTCGATCCAGGGCACCGGCGTGGTTCCGGACGTGTGGCTCGACGAAACCGCCGAAGGCAATGTCTTTGCCGCGCTGCGCGTGCGCGAGGCCGACCTCGACAAGCACCTGGTGGGCAAGGACGAGAAGAAGGACGAGGCCCGCACCAAGGCGCGCGACGAAGCGCGCAAGAAGTTCGAAGAGCAACTGGCCAAGAACAAGGACCAGCAGCCCAAGCCGCTGCCCGAGTTCGGCAGCGCCGAAGACTGGCCGCTGCGCCAGGCGCTGAACCAGTTGCAGGGCAAGACGGTGGTGGCATCGAAGAGCGTGGTCGAGCGCAAAGCAGAAGCCAAGACCGAGTAGGCCGCGGCCGGTTCACTGTGGAAGCCCGCTTCGGCGGGCTTCTTCGTTTCTGCGGACAATGCAGCGGTGACCGATGAACAACTGCTGCGCTACTCGCGCCACATCCTGTTGGACGAGATCGGCATCGAGGGCCAGCAGCGGCTGCTCGCCGCGCACGCGCTGGTGATCGGCGCCGGCGGGCTGGGCTCGCCGGTGGCGCTGTACCTGGGAACGGCGGGTGTCGGCCGCATCACGATCGTCGATCACGACACGGTCGATCTGACGAACCTGCAGCGCCAGATCGCGCACAACTTGGCGCGGGTGGGAACGCCAAAGGCGACGTCGGCGATGGCGTCTATCGCAGCGATCAACCCCGATGTGAAGGTGACGCCGCTGATCGAGCGCGTGAACCCGGAACAGGCGGCGCGACTCGATACGCTCGTTGCAGAAGCCGATGTGGTGCTCGATTGCTCAGATAACTTCAAGACGCGTCACGCCGTGAATGCGGCGTGCGTGAAACGCAAAAAGCCGCTGGTCTCTGGTGCGGCGATCGGCTTCGACGGCCAGATCTCGGTCTACGACACGCGCATGCCGGACGCGCCCTGCTACGCCTGCATCTTCCCGCCCGAAGCGACGTTTGAAGAAGTGCAGTGCGCCACCATGGGTGTGTTCGCGCCGCTGGTCGGCATCATCGGCACCATGCAGGCGGCCGAAGCGCTGAAGCTGCTGATGGGCATCGGCTCCTCGCTGGCCGGGCGCTTGCAGATGCTCGACGCGCGGTCGATGGAGTGGAACGAAATTCGCATGGCGCGGCAGCCGCATTGCGCCGTGTGCGCAACCCTCAGGGGATGAGCACCACTTTCGCCGACGCGCAGCGGCCCTGGTCGAGATCGACGAAAGCCTGTGCGCCTTCAGCCAGCGGCCTGTCCTCGACCCACGACAAGTCGCCGAACGCGCTGCCGGCCAGCGCATCGACCGTCGCCCTCAGGTCCGCCGTGGTGTAGGTGTAGGTGCCGAGCAACGTGATCTCCGCGAGCGTGAGCTTGCGCATGTCGATCTCGCTGGCCCAGTCCTGCAAGCCGACATGCATGATCACGCCGCCGGGCTTGATGGCCGTGAAGGCTTGGGCGCGCGTGGCCTTCGCGCCCACGGCATCGATCACCACGTCGAAGCTGTTCTCGGCCGGCGTTGATTGACGCGGGTCGATCGTCTCGCACCGCGCATGCGTGGCCACCGCCTCGCGACGCAGCGCGTTCAGCTCGGCCAGCACGACGCGGCGCACGCCGAGATGACGCAGCAGCAGCGCCGACAACATGCCGATCGCGCCGCCGCCGATCACGAGCACGCGGCATTCGTGGATCGGCCGTACCAATGCGCGCATCGTCAGGTTGATCGCGTGCCACGCGGTGGCCGCCGGCTCGGTCAGCGCGGCGGTGCGTGCCGACAGGTCCTGCGGCATCGCAATCAGCGACGCCGCCGGGATGCTCATGTATTCGGCGAACGCGCCGGGCCGCGTCATGCCGACCATCGTGCGGTTCGCGCACAGGTTGTTACGGCCCTGCACGCAGTACTCGCACACGCCGCAGGTGATCAGCGGGTTGCCGGTGAAACGCGTGCCGACCGCAAAGCTGGGCGCTGCCGACTGCGCGATGCGGCCGACAAACTCGTGGCCGAGCACGAGGCCCGGCTTGCGGCGTGGGTCATGGCCGTGCCAGGCGTGCATGTCGGAGCCGCAAATGCCGACGGCCTCGATCTTCAGCACCACTTCGCCGGGCATGAGCTCGGGGAACGAACGCTCCTGCAACTGCACCTCGTGGGGCTGGGTATAGACCAGAGCTTTCATGCGGTGTCCTCGATGGCACGGCGCAATGCGTCGGCCATGCGTTCTATGTCATCGACTGTCGAGACGAACGGCGGCGCCAGGATCAGCGTGTCACCGGGCGCACGCGTCAGCACACCATGATCGAAAGCAGCGCCTTGTGCGCGCGCGCCGCGAAGGCCCGCACCGGCAATATCCGGTGCGAGCTCGATCCCCGCCGCCAGGCCGATGTTGCGGATGCTGACGACACCCGGCGCGTCGGCCAGCGCATGAACGATCGCCTCGAAGCTCGGCGCCAGTTCGCGCGCACGCTGCGGCAGTTGCTCTTCGTCGAGCACCTCCAGCATCGCCAGCCCGGCCGCGCAGGCCAGCGGATGCCCCGAGCTGGTGTAGCCGTGCATCAACTCGGCGACGTGCGGCGGGCCGTGCATCAGCGCATCGTGCAGCTCGCGCCTGACGATCACGCCGCCGAGCGGCGCGGCGCCGTTGCTCACTGTCTTGGCGAAGACGATCATGTCGGGCACGACGTCCAATGCCTGCGCCGCGAACATCGCACCCAGTCGACCGAAGCCGGTGATGACCTCGTCGAAGATCAGCAGCAGGCCGTGCTTGTCGCAGATCTCGCGCAGGCGTTGCAGGTAGCCGCGCGGCGGCACCAGCACGCCGGTCGATCCGGCGACGGGTTCGACGACGACGGCGGCGATGTTCGACGCATCGTGCAGCGCGATGATGCGCGTCTCGAGCTCATCGGCCATCTCGGCGCCCTGCTGCGGCTGACCGCGCCCGAAGGCCTGTGTCGCCGGGTCCCACGTCGCGCGCAAGTGATCGCTGCGCAGCAGCGCGCTGCCGAAAGCGCACCGGTTGTTGGTCATGCCGCCGACCGAGATGCCGCCGAAGCCGACGCCGTGAAAGCCGCGCTCGCGGCCGATGAACAGATTGCGCTGGCCCTCGCCGAGCACGCGCCAGTACGCGAGCGCGATCTTCAACGCCGTGTCGATCGCCTCGGAGCCGCTGTTGACGAGGAACACGCGGTCCAGCCCCGGCGGCGCGAGTGCGCCGATGCGCTCGGCAAGTTCGAACGCGCCGGCATGTCCGACCTGAAAGCTCGATGCGAAGTCGAGCGTGTCGATCTGCCGCTTCATTGCTTCGGCGATGCGCGGGTGGCGATGGCCCGCGCCGACGCACCACAAGCCTGAGGTGCCATCGAGCACTTCCCGGCCTTCTGGCGTTCGGTAGGCGATGCCTTGCGCCGACGCAACGAGACGCGGCTGCGCCTTGAACTGCCGGTTCGGCGTGAACGGCATCCACAGCGAATCGAGCGCTGGGTTCATCTTGCGAACCCACTCTGAGCCAGTGGGACCGGCGCGGCGTTCAGCGGTACTGACCAAATGGAGTTCATGAGAGGCTCACGGTGCGTAGTGCGTTGACTGATCACGCGCCGCCTGGGCGAAGAGGGTCCAAGGACACGTCGCTGCGAAGTCAGTGAGCGTCTTGCACGCTCTCTCGGCAACTCCTGCACGGAACTGATCGTCAGCGTCAACCATTGACGACATGAGCGCCCGGTTCCAAGAGATTTCATTCGCCCTCAATTTCTTGATGGCGTCGATCAATGCCCCGCCGTCCATCCCGTCAGGCAAACCGTGCCCAGGCAAGTGGGCCTCCATGAATGATTCGAGCGCGGCTCGGACAGCCATGTCGAGAGCTTCGCAAGCATTCGAGGATGCGGCGGCCGCCAGATCGTGGAACCACTCGACCTGGGCGTCGATGTCCTGCGGCAGAGGGGGGATGCGTCGCATGGGTAGAGATGCCTAGCGTGCCGTGTAGCCGCCATCGACCATCAACGTCTGCCCGGTGATGTATGCGCTGGCGTTGCTGGCGAGAAAGATCGTCACGCCGTGCAGGTCGGCCAGCTCGCCGTTGCGGCCGACGCAGGTGTTGTGTGCGTGCTGTTCGGCCAATGCTGCATCGGCGAACACGGGCGCGGTCAGTGCCGTCGGAAAGAAGCCCGGGCCGATGGCGTTGCAGGTGATGCCGCGCG
>JANMHY010000530.1:0-2636 GCA_031375525.1 Burkholderiales bacterium | reverse complement strand
GCTCAAGGACCGCAACGGCGTCATCGACATCAACCTGCCGATCAGCGGCTCGATCAACGACCCGCAGTTCAGCATCTTCGGCCTGGTGCTGAAAGTCATCGGCAACCTGCTCGTCAAGGCCATCACCGCGCCGTTTTCGCTGCTTACGGGCGGCGGCAGCGAAGACCTGAGTTTTGTCGCCTTCGAGCCCGGCACGGCGAGCTTCAACGACGCCGGCCGCAGCGCGATCGACAAGGTCGCCGAGTCGCTGACGGATCGCCCGGCGCTGAAGATGACCGTCACCGGCGCCAGCGATCCGCAAAGCGAACGCGAGGCCATGCAGCAAGCCGCGCTCGATGCGCGCATCACCGCAGAACAACGGCGCGAAGCACTGCGCAGCGATGCGCCGGCCGACGCTCCATTGCCCGCGCTCACACCCGCGCAACGCGAGACGATCGTCAAACGCATCTACAGCGACACCAAACTGCCGAACAAGCCGCGCAACGCCATCGGCATCGCCCGCGACATCCCGGTGCCCGAGATGGAAGCGCTGCTGCGCGGCGCGACGATCGTCAGCAGCGACACGGCGCGCGAACTCGCGCTGCAACGCGGCATCGCCGTGCGCGACGCGCTGGTCGCCAAAGGGCTGCCGAGCGAGCGGCTGTTTCTGGCGGCGCCGAAGTTGCGGGCGTCGGGTGAGGAGGATACCGCGTGGTCGCCACGGGTCCAGCTCGCGCTGTCGACAAACTAGCACGAACGCCATCGACAATCCGGCATGTCGATTGGGGAGGGCCAATGTCAATCAAGCGGAGCAGCATCGTTGCTGCGGTGACATCAATCTCTGCACTGAGCGCCTTTGCACAAAGCGGTGCTGAGGCGCCCTCCGTCGTGTCCGCGGCCTTCATCGACATGTCGTCATGCAAGCGACCCGAATACCCTGAAGCTGCGCTCGCCGCCAACCAAGCCGGCACGACCGTGCTGCGATACATCGTTGAGACGGACCGCTCCTTGCGCGATTTGAGTGTCGAGCGCTCCAGCGGCTGGCCTCAGCTCGATCAGGCGGCGATCGACGCGCTGGGACGATGCAAAGGTGTGCCGGCATTGGTCAACGGGGTCGCGGTGTCGTCGTACGGCCGCTTCACCTACAACTGGCGCCCCTCGACCAAGCCGTCACTGCAGATCGATCGGGGTTGCACGCCGGTGTACCCGGCAGAAGCGATCCGGCTGGAACTTCAAGGCACGACCAAGTTGCGTTTCTCAGTCACTGACAAGGGCACATTGTCCAAGGCCGAGGTCATTCAATCCAGCGGCTCGGACCTCCTCGACGCCGCTGCCATCAGCGGCTTGGCCACCTGCAAGTTCAAGCCGGCGCAGGACGCGAACGGCGCCTCGATGCCGGCATCGTTCGACGTCGAGTACGTCTGGAAACTGCAGTAGGTCTGCGCGCTCAGCCGCCCCCGCGCTGCATGTAGAGATCGAAGTGCTTCATGAAGCGCTGCCATGCGATTTCATCGATATCGCGCGCCTCGATCTTCACTTCGAGCCTCGGCAGCGTGATCAACGCGATTCGGCGCGGCTCGAGGGTCTGCCAACGCAGCGTGACATGCCCGCTGTCGATCGCGATCACTGCGCCACGGTCTTGCCACGTGATGGCTCTGCCGCGGCTTGCGCCTGGCAACCACCCGCGCAATTCGTCGGCGGTGCAGCCCATCTCGCGTTCGAACACGAACGGATAGTGCGCTTGCATCAGCCGCCGGCGATCGGTGGCCAGATCGCAAGCACGTCGCCCTCCTTCGGCGTGAAGGACAGGCGCTCTTCGGGCGGCACGTACACGCCGTTGATCAGCACCAGATGCACGAGTTTTTCGGGCAGGCCGAAGGGCTCGATGATCTTGGCGATCGGTGTGCCTTCGGAAATGTCGAGTTCGACCCGGTTGCTTTGGCGCGCATCAGCGGGTAAGTGTTGCGTGAGGCTGGCGTAGAGCTTGAAGGTGATGTGCATCTGTCAATCATGCACGCACGAGCGCCTTGTTCTCTTGTGCTTGCGCTGTCGCCAGATACGCCGCCATCAGCTGCGTCGGGTCCTTCAGCAAGCGCTGCTTCCAGTCGGCGCCGAGCTTGACCTGGCCTTCGACGAGGCCGCGCATCGCACCGACGTGATCCGTCCAGCCGACGCTGTTGCAACCGACGAGACGGTCGCCACCGAATTGCAGGCTCAGGTGGCGGCCGGCGGCCTTGTCGGTCAGTTCGACATGTTCGCCGCCGGGCGCTCCTTGCCAGTCGCCGAAGCTGGTGCTGATCATGCCCAGCGTGTCGAGCACGTTGATCTGTGTCACGCCGCGCAGCTCGGTCTTGCGGCCGACCATGTTCAGCGCCGCCACGCGCGCCTGTTCGGCGGCGTTCGGCTGGATCGCGCTGACGATGGTTTTGCCGGAAACCTTGTCGAAGGCCTCGGCGCAATCGCCCGCGGCATAGACACCGGGCACGTTGGTTTGCAGGTGCTCGTCGGTGAGCACTCCGAGCAGGCACTTGACGCCCGAGGTTTCGAGAAAGCCGATGTTGGGCTTGACGCCGGTGGCGCTGATGACGAGGTCGGCGTCGAGCGATTGACCGTTGGACAGACGCACTTTGAGCGACGCGTCCGTGGTCGCTGTTGCC
>JANMHY010000405.1:0-3072 GCA_031375525.1 Burkholderiales bacterium | reverse complement strand
GCGCTGTCGATCGGCCTGGCGCTGCTGCAAGCCGGCGGCGCTTCGAGCAGCAACGCCTGGTTGCGGCGGTAGGTGGCGAGCATCGCCAGCGCGCGCACCGCCTGCTCGGGCGTGTCGTAACTGGGGATCGCGGCCTCGTGGAACAAGCGCCGCGCCTGGCTCACCGCGTCGCCGCCGAGCCAGCAACTCACCAGGCGCGAAGGATGCGCTTGCGCCAGCGGCAGCAGCGCCGCGGCAATCTCGGCGCTGGGCACGATGGCGGTCGGCGCATGAATGAACAACAGCGTGCCGGTCTCGGGCTCGGCGAGCAGCGCTTCGAGCGTGCTGACATAGCGCGCCACCGGTGCATCGCCGATGATGTCCACCGGGTTGGCGCGCGACCAGTTGGGCGGCAGCGCCTTGTCGAGATCGCGCTTCAACGCGTCAGCCAAAGGCGCCAGTTCGAGCGCTTGCTGCGCCACCTCGTCGGCCGCCAGCACGCCGGCGCCGCCGCCGTTGGTGACGATCGTGATGCGCTCCCGTGGCGCGCTCTCGCCGCCCGGCGCCGGCGCGCTGAAGTGCGCGAGCGCCTCGGCAGCCACGAACAGATCGGCCATCGTGTCCACACGCAGCATGCCGGCGCGCCGGATCGCCGCGTCGATCACCAGGTCGCTGCCCGCCAGCGCGCCCGTGTGCGAGGCCGCGGCCTGCTGGCCGGCCGCCGAGCGCCCGGCCTTGACCACCAGCACCGGCTTGTTGCGCGCTGCGGCGCGCGCGGCGCTCATGAACTTGCGCGCGGCCGACAGCGACTCCACGTACAGCAGCACCGCGCGCGTGCTCGCGTCGCTGGCCAGCCAGTCGAGCATGTCGCCGAAGTCGATGTCGGCCTGCTCACCGAGCGAGACGAAACGCGAGAAGCCGATGCCGCGGCTGCGGCCCCAGTCGAGCATCGCCGAGACCAGCGCGCCCGATTGCGAGACGAAGGCCAGGCTGCCGGCGCCCACGCTCGCGTGCGCGAAGCTGGCGTTCAGGCCGATCGCCGGCGACAGCAGACCCAGGCCGTTGGGGCCGAGGATGCGCAGCGTGTGCACCTTGGCCGCGTCGAGCATCGCCTGCTTCTGCTCGCGCGTCAGGCCCGCGGTCAGCACCACCACGGCGCGCGTGCCTCTCGCGCCGAATTCGGCGATCAGATCGGGCACCGTCGAAGGCGGCGTGCAGATCACGGCCAGGTCGGGCGCTGCGGGCAGGTCGGCCACGCGCGCGACCACCGGCTCGCCGTCGATCTCGCGGTGTTTCGGGTTCACCGCCCAGCGCGGGCCGGCGAAACCACCCTGGCGCAGGTTGCGCCACACCGTGGCGCCGACGCTTGCAGCGCGCGGCGACGCACCGATCACGGCCACTGAGGCGGGTTCGAAGAGCTGGTCGAGATGACGAATGCTCATGGGCGACGACGATGCGCGAGCCGCCAACCGAGCCCGTTGTCCATCAACACCCCCTCATGCCCCTGCTGCTCACGGCTCTTCCAGATGCGGCGGCGATTGGCCCTCGGCCGGCGCACCGGTCTCGGCGTCGATCCAGTCGTTGACGCCGATCTCGCGCTCGGCCTCCTGCACGGTTTCGCCCTCGCTCGGCGCTTCTTCGCTGTAGCGGTCGCGGTCGGCGCGGGCCACGTCGCGGCTTTCGAAAGGGCCGAACTCGGCGTCACCGTCGGGGCCAACCCAGTAGTAGCCGTCGGGGCGTTCAACGAGCGCCGCTTCTTCACCCGACGTGGCTTCGGCGATCACCGCGGCCGCGCCTTTGCGGCGCAGCGGCTTGGGTTTCTTCCCGGGCTTGGACGGAGAGTTCATGGTGTCAGGCAGTATGCGCTTCAAGGTCGAGCCTGCGGCCGCAGGTAGAGCGCATCGGCGTCCAGCCGTTCGGCGATCAGCGCTGCGCGATCGTCCTTGTCGATCACCGCTTCGACGCCCTGCCTCGACCGCGCGGGTGGCTACGAAGCCCGCTACGCGTCGCCCAACCATTCGAACCGAGCCCGCGAAACGCCGGCGATCGTCACGGTCTCGAAGAACATCGTGTGGGGGCGCAGCCACCATCCGGTCTGGTTGTAGATCGGCCGGTACACCACCAGGGGCTCGAGCGTTTCGCTGTGGCGTGCGACACCGATGACCTCGTACTCACCGCCCTTGTAGTGGCGGTACCGGCCCAGTGGCGTGTTGGGAAGGGGCGGCAAGTCTGACATCGGTGTTTGTCCTTCTGCGTTGCAGCGTAGCAGTGCGCGCGCCGACGTTGACCTGCGTCAAAGCCCTCACGCGCCGATGCCCCGAGCATCGGCTCACCAACAAGGAGAGGACGAACCATGTCCACGACACGCAAACTCTGGATCGGTCTGGCCGCGCTGTTGATCGTCGGCTTCGGCGTGCTGCTCTGGATGGGCGGCGAGATTTACCGCCAGGCTCCTCCTATGCCGCAAGCCGTGGTCACCGACAAGGGCGACACGGTGTACACGCGCGCCGACATCGAAACCGGCCGCCAGGTCTGGCAGAGCATCGGCGGCCAGCAGCTCGGCTCGATCTGGGGCCATGGCGCACTCGTCGCGCCCGATTGGTCGGCCGATTGGCTGCACCGCGAAACGATGGCCTGGCTCGAGCTGCGCGCCCGCGCGTCAACGAACCGTGGCTATGCAGAACTGGCCGCCGGCGAGCAGGCGCGGCTGCAAGCCGAGTTGCGGCCGCTGATCCGCGGCAACACCTTCAATGTGGGCAGCGGCCGCATCGTCATCTCCACCGAGCGCGCGCAGGCGATCGCGCAGGTGGCGGCCCACTACACCAGCCTGTTCTCCGACGACCCGGCCACGCACGCACTGCGCGAGGGCTATGCGATGCGCGAAGACACCGTGCCCGACGCCGCGCACCGGCGCGCGCTCGGCGCGTTTTTCTTCTGGACGAGCTGGGCAGCGGTCACGCAGCGCCCGGACGAGGCCATGAGCCCGACGGGCCGCCCCAAGGGCGAATACCGGAGTGCGCAGCACGAAGGCACAACAGTCAGCTACACGCAGAACTGGCCCTACGAGCCGCTGGTCGGCAACACGCCGACGCC
>JANMHY010000396.1:0-4289 GCA_031375525.1 Burkholderiales bacterium | reverse complement strand
CACGCTGCACAGCCCGGAGATGGACGCGGCCGGCAACGTCGCGCTGCGCGAGCGCACGCTGCAGGTCGGCATCCCGAAGGGCATTCGCGCCGGGCAACAACTGCGCTTGGCCGGCCAGGGCTCATCGGGGCTGGGCGATGGCCCGCGCGGCGACATCTACCTCGAGATTGCGTTTGCGCCGCATGCGCTGTGGCGCGTCGATGGCCGCGACCTCTACTTCACGCTGCGCGTCGCGCCTTGGGAAGCCGCGCTCGGCGCGGCCGTCAATGTGCCCACGCCCGACGGCACGGTCGAGATGACGGTGCCGGCCGGCTCGCAAGGCGGCCGCAAGCTGCGCATCCGCGGCCGCGGCATCCCGGGCAGCAATCCGGGCAGCAATTCGGGCAGCAATTCGGGCGATTTGTATGTGACGCTGCAACTGGTGCTGCCGCCAGCCGGCGACGACAAGGCCCGCGCCGCGTACCGCCGGATGGCCGAAGACCTGGCGTTCGACCCACGCGCCAACACGGGAGCCGATGCATGAACACGACCTCGATCGCCATCGGCGTGCACTTGACCGACGAGCACGCGCTCGAACTTCAAGCCTTTGCCGCGGCTTGCGGCGCCGACGAAGCATTCGTGCGCCTGTTGGTCGATGAAGGCCTGGTGCAGCCCCTGGCGGTGCAACCGGCGTGGCGCTTCGGCGGCGAAGAGCTGGCGCGCGTGCGCCGCATCCGCCGCCTGCAACGCGACTTCGAGGCCAACCTGCAAAGCGTGGCCGTGATGCTCGACCTGATCGACGAGGTCGAGCGCCTGCGCGCGGCGCTGCAACGCGCGGGCATCGAGGCCCCGTGAGCGCTACGCCTGTTCTTTCAAGGCGCGCAACAGGCGCTCGGCCGCAGGCGCCGACGAGGCCGGGTTCTGACCCGTGATCAACAGGCCGTCGGCGACCACATACGGTTGCCAGTCGCCGACGTTGCTGTACTGGCCACCGAGTTCGGTCAGCATGTCTTCGACGAGAAACGGCACCACGTCGGTGAGCCCGGCAGCGCGCTCTTCGCTGTTGCTGAATCCGGTGACACGCTTGCCGCGCACCAGCGGGTGGCCACCGGCTGCTTTGACGTGCCGCAACACCGCCGGCGCGTGGCACACGGCCGCCACCGGTTTGCCGGCCGCAAGCATCGCTTCGATGAGCGCGATCGACGGCGCGTCTTCGGCCAGATCCCACAACGGGCCGTGGCCGCCGGGGTAGAACACGGCGTCGAAGTCGCTGGCCTTCAGGCCGTGCAAGGTCTGCGTGGCCGCCAGCGCCGCTTGCGCCGCCGGGTCGATCTTGAAGCGGTGGGTGGCATCGGTCTGTGCGCCGGCCTCGTCGCTCTTCGGATCGAGCGGCGGCTGGCCGCCCAGCGGCGAGGCCAGCGTCACCGTGGCGCCGGCGTCCTTGAAGACGTAGTACGGCGCGGCGAACTCTTCCAACCAGAAGCCGGTTTTCTTGCCGCTGTTGCCGAGGCGACCGTGCGACGTCAGAACCATCAGGATGTTCATGGTGTGTCCGGGGTAAAAAAAGAGACACGCGAGGCTACGGTCGTGTCGCGCGAATGGACCGGCGCCCGCGAATGGACCGGCGCCCTCGAGACCTCGAGCCCAGATTGGGATCGCGCCAAGCACGCCACGCGCGACGCCTGGAACCGCGTCAGCGACACGGTCGAACGCGCCACACCGGGCGACTCTGAACGCGACGGCAAATAGTCCAGCCGACGCACCGTCTGGGCATCGTTGCGTTGACGCCCGTCAACGCAACTTGCTGAGCATCTCGAAGGCCTCGATGCGCGCCCTGAGCAATACGGCGGCGATCAGCGCCAGGTCTTCGAGTGCGCGCAACACGCGCGGCGAGCTGCGGCGCGGCACGAGGTCTGCGGCGCAGACAGTGCCGATGGCCACACCGGCGTACATGATCGGCGCACCGGCGTAGTACTGGATGCCAAAGCCACCGCCGGCCCAGGGCCCCGTGGCAAAGCGCGCATCGTCGCTGGTGTTGCAGACCTCGAGAGCCTGCTTGCGGTTGGCCGCTTCGAGACAGAACGAGCCCGAACTGTCGCCACCGCGGATGTCGATGCCATGGACAGCCTTGAACCACACACGCGGACCGTCGATCAGGCTGATCACGGACATCGGCGTTTCGCAAACGCTCGCAGCGACGCGGACCAGTGCATCGAAAGCGGCCTCCGGTGGCGTGTCCAGCACGGCCATCGAGTGCAGTGTGGCGATGCGTTGACGCATCTCCTCATCGCTGATGGTGGCCAGGCGCAAGTCGTCTTTGATCAACACAGGGCACCCTTTACATCTCGAGTGTGTGCGACATGGCACTGGAGCACAGTACGCCGCGTTCGGCGCCGGCCGTCTGTGCGCTATCCCACATAGGGCGGCCTGGCGCCTTGCAGCCAGCGCCAGGCAACAGCCGAGGCGGCCGTGCGAATCAGCTCGCCGGCTCGGACGGCAGCAAGCGGGCGTATTCCTTCTTCACCACGGCATAACACTCACAGGTGCAGCGCTCCAGGCCGGTACGGTCGAGCACGGTGATGCGGCCGCGGACGTAGCGGATGATCCCGGCCTTCTGCAGCCTCATCGCGCCCTCGGTGACGCCCTCGCGGCGCACGCCGAGCATGTTGGCGATCAGCTCCTGCGTCATCACCAGCTCGTTGCCCGGCAAGCGGTCCAGGCTCAGCAGCAGCCAACGGCAGAGTTGCTGGTCGAGCGAATGGTGGCGGTTGCAGACCGCCGTTTGCGCCATCTGCGTGATCAGCGCCTGCGTGTAGCGCAACAGCAGGTGCAGCACCGGGCCGGCGCGGTCGAACTCGTCCTTCATGATCTGCGCGCGCAGCCGAAAGCCCTGACCGGCGCTCTGCACCACGGCGCGGCTGGGCGTGGACAGGCCACCCATGAACAGCGAGACGCCGACCACGCCTTCCAGGCCGACGACGGCGATCTCGGCCGACGCGCCGTCTTCCATGACGTAAAGAAGCGAGACGATGGCGGTGGTCGGGAAATAGACGTAGCCGAGCGTGTCGCCGGATTCGTAGAGCACGTGGCCGAGCGTCAGCGTCACCGGTTCGAGATGCGCCTGCCAGCGCTGCCACTCGGCGTCGGGCAGCGAAGCCAGCAACTGGTTGTGGCGCGGGTTGGAGGAACTGACCATCGGCGCATGCCTCGTGGATTCGGGTTGGACGTCGATCCATGCATTGGCAGTGCAAGGCTTTGTCCGCACCCTGACTATAGACGTTGCGAGCGCTTCATGTGTTCGCTTGCGCACAGACATGCCCCGCGGGCGGCGCTGCGCTCAGGCGCGAGACGCCACCCGCGATTCGATCTCGCGTTGCAGGGCCAGCGCAAGCCGCACTGCACTCACATTTATGAGCGTCACCGCCACACCGTCGTGCACGCGCACGGCCGCGTGGCGCAGCACATCGATTGGCGACGGCAATGTCGGCGCGGGCGCCGGGCGTGCGGCGGCCGAGGCGCTACAACGCAAAACACAGCGGCTGGAGACACCGGCAGATGGTGCGGTGGGGTCTGTCCGTTCGCCAACGCACAGACCCGCTTTCGCATCACGTGCAACGTCGGGCGATGAAAACAGCCTGCGCCTCGAAACGCTGATGGACAGCGCCCTGCTCAGCCTGCTCGGCGCTTTCGTGCTGTCGCTGATCGGCCTGTTCGCGTTCATCTGGACCTCGCGCCAAGGGCTGCTGGTGGAGAACCCGCGCGCAGCGTCGGTGATCTTCGCGCCGGGCGAGATCGGGCAGATCGACGACCCGGCTTTGCCGGCCGGCGAGCAAGGCGCGATGCAGGCGGCGGTGGCGCCGCGCGGCGACCCTGTCGTGCCGGCTGATCTGACGGAGCATGCCGACCGCATCGCTGCCGATCGCTCGACGGCGTTCCCCGTGTTCGTGTTTCTCGCGTTCGCCTGCTTCTGGCTGCTGGTCGGCTCGGTGGCGGGCCTCGTCGCATCGATCAAGCTGCACTACCCCGACTGGCTGGTCGATGACGCCTGGCTGACCTTCGGCCGCATCCGCACCGTGCACCTGAACGCGGTGATCTACGGCTGGTCCACCAATGGCAGCCTCGGCATCATCGTCTTTCTGCTGCCACGCCTGCTGCGCACACCGCTGTATGGCGCGATCTGGACGATGCTCGGTGGCACGCTGATCAACGTCGGCGTGGCCGCGGGCATCGGCGCCATCGCCATCGGCTGGACCGACGGCATGGAGTACCTCGAGATCCCGTGGCAGATCGGCATCTTCATCGCCATCGGC
>JANMHY010000393.1:0-3924 GCA_031375525.1 Burkholderiales bacterium | reverse complement strand
TGGCGCAGGCAGTTGCTGTCGTTGGCCGTGGCGGTGGCTGCGTACATCGTCTGCGACGTGCTCGGGGCCACACACCGCATCAACCAGCTGGCGCCGCCGGTGCTGGCGCTGCTGCTGTGGAACCTCGTCGTCTATGGGCTGCTGTTGGTGGCGGCAGGCCGCGGCCCGTCGGCGTGGATGGCGCGGGCGATCGAAGACGCGCGCACGCGCTTTTCGGCGCGCGGCGCCGCGGCGCCGCTCGTGGCAGCGCGCGCGCGCTTTGCCGCCGAGTGGGCCGTCGCCACCAGCGGCGTACAGCAAGCGCGGGTGGCCGGCGTCATGCACGCCGCCGCTGCGTTGCTGGCGCTGATCGTCATCGTCTCGATGTATGTCTTCGGCATCGCCTTCGATTACCGCGCCGGTTGGGACAGCACCTGGCTCGACGCCGAGCAGGTGCAGCGCACGCTCGGCCTCGTCTTCACACCGGCCACGGCATTGAGCGGCATCGAGGTGCCCAGCATCGACGAGATCGCCAAGCTGCGCTTTGCCGACGGCAGCGCCGGCGAGAGCGCGGCGCGATGGATTCATCTGTACGCGATCACGCTCGGTCTGTTTGTCGTGCTGCCGCGTCTGCTGTTGGCCGCATGGTCTGCGTGGCGCGTGCAACGCGCGGCGGCAAAACTCGCGCTGCCGCAGGACGAACCCTACTTCCGCGCGCTGCTGCGCGACGGCCCGGCGACGGCGCGCCCGGTGACCGTGCTGCCCTACAGCTACACGCTGACCGCGCCGCAGGTCAAGGCGCTGCCCAAGGCGTTGGAGGGTGCCATCGGCCCCGGCGCGCAACCGCGCGTCAAGCCGGTGCTCGCGCTCGGCAGCGAGGATGCGCTGCCGCCGACGGCGCTCGAAGACGGCGATGGCGACGTCGCCGCGCTCTTTGCCGCCACCGCCACGCCCGAGCGCGAAACGCATGGCGCCTTCGTGCGCGCACTGGCCAACGCCGTCAACGGCCGCGCCACCGTCAGCGTGCTGATCGACGAGTCGGCGTTTCGCCAGCGCAGCGGCAACGCCAGCGACGCCGAGCTGCGCCTGACACAGCGCCGCGCGGCCTGGCAGCGCATGCTGCACGACCTGTCGCTGCCGGCGCCGCGGTTCATCACGCTCGAATGAACCCCGCGACGATTTCGCTGTCGCTGGTCTCGCATACCAACGTCGGCAAGACCACGCTGGCGCGCACGCTGCTGGCGCGCGACATCGGCGAGGTGCGCGACGAAGCGCATGTCACCGAGACGGCCGAGTCGCAGGTGCTGATCGAGTCGCCGCAAGGCGACCGGTTGCTGCTCTGGGACACGCCGGGCTTCGGCGACAGCTTGCGTCTGGCCAAGCGCATGGCGCAGTCGGGCAACCCGATCGGCTGGTTGCTCACCGAGGTCTGGGACCGCTGGCGCGACCGCGCGTTCTGGTCGAGCCAGCGTGCGTTGAAGCATGTCTGGGAGCAATGCGACGTGGTGCTCTACCTCGTCAATGCCAGCGAGGCGCCGGAGGATGCGGGTTATCTCGACGCCGAGCTGCAGGTGCTCTCGCTGACCGGCAAGCCGGCGATCGCGCTGCTCAACCAGTTGGGTGCGCCGGGCAGCGCAGGCGAGCCCGAGCTCGAAGCGCGTTGGCGAAAGCGATTGCAAGGTGCGAAGGGCGTGCATGCCGTGCTGCCGCTCGACGCCTTCTCGCGCTGCTGGGTGCAGGAGGGCGTGTTGTGGCAGGCGGTGACGCCGTTGTTGCCCGAAGCGCAACGTGCCGCGTTCGAACGGCTGCAAGCCGCGTGGCGCGAACGCCAGCTTTCGATCTGGCGCGAGTCGATGGCTGTGCTCGCGCAACGCCTGGCGCGCGCAGTGCTCGACACACAACGTGTGGCGGCCAGCGACTGGCGCGGGCAGGTGCGCAGCCTCGGCGGTCGCTTGAGCCGCGCGCTCGGTCTGCGTGATGAAGATCAGAGCGCCGACGCGCCACAACAGCGTGCGATGGCGCAACTCGCCGAGCGGCTGGACGATGACGTCAAGCGCAGCACCGACGCGCTGATTCAACTGCACGGCCTCGACGGCCGCGCCGGCAACGACGTGCTGGCCAAACTCGCGCACCATTACGCCATGCGCAACCCCATCGATGAAGGCCGCGCTGCGATCTGGGGCGGCGTCGTCACCGGTGCCCTGGCCGGCCTGAAAGCCGACATCGCCACGGGCGGCCTGACGCTCGGCGGCGGCCTGCTCGCCGGCGGCGTCATCGGCGCGCTGACCGCGGCCGGCGCAGCGCGCGGCGTCAACATGGTCCGCGGTGTCTCGCAACCCGAAGTGCGTTGGGATCCGAAGGTGCTCGACGCGCTGTTCGCCAGTGCGCTGCTCGGCTACCTGGCGATCGCGCACCACGGCCGCGGCCGTGGCGCCTGGGTGGCGCAGGCGCCGCCGGCATCGTGGACGACGGCGGTGGACGCAGCCATGGTGGCGCATCGGGCGGCGCTCAACACGTTGTGGGAACGCAGTCCAGAAAGCGACGAGACGAAAGTCGAAGCGCTCACAGCGCGAGTGCAGAGCACGCTCGAGTCGGCGTGCTTGTCGGTGCTGGCGCGGCTGTATCCGGGCGCGGACAGCTTCTGCTGATCAAATGCGCTGCGTCACCTGCTCCAGCCGCTGCCCGCTGGCGCTGCACACACGCCGAAAGGCTTCGCTGATGCGCGTGTCCGTTGCCGCGCGCAACCAAAATGCAATCGCGGCCGTGCAGGCCGCCGTCCATGTTGCGCGTTGCGTCGGCAGCGGCAAGGGCGGTTCGAAGTTGCGCGCCGGCACCTCGCCGCCGGCCAGCGGCGCATAGAGCATCGGCAGCATGTCGGAGATCGGCGCGAGTGACAGCGCGGCCGGCAGCCCGTATGGACGAAAGCTCAGATTACGGGTATGCATGTCGGTGTTGGCGATGAGGCGGCCGAACCACCACAGGTGTTCGATGCGTTGCACGTCGTCGGCGCCGAGCAGGCCCGCGGCGTGCAAACGGCTCGCCAGGCGCGGCCAGTCCGAGCTGCCATCGCCGGTCAGCGCGGCGTCCGCCGTGCCCAGGCTGACGAGCGGGCTGCGTCCGCTTTCGCCGTGACGGTCGAAGCGCTCGACTTCGAGGAAGGTGCGCCCGTCGCTGGCGACGATGCGGCTGCGCGCGCTGGCCACGCCAGGCAACGCGGCGGTGCATTCGAGCGCCAGATGCTCGCAGACCAGCAGGTCCGACCAACGCTGCACCGCGCGCGCGCCGTCGGCGCCGGAGAACTTGACGAGCACGTGCGGCGTGTCGCTGCCGGCGAGATCTCGCAGCGCAGGGAACTTCGGGAACTCGCCGGCGGCGCTCGAACCCGGCACGCCCGCGGCGACGGCCTGTTCAGCCAGGCGCGCGTAAGCGCGGCCTATCGCTGGCTTGCTCGCGGCCTTGCCCGCGCGACCAGGCGGTGATGCCACCATGCTCGCCTGCCAACGCTCGAACGCTGCGTTGCCGACGATCAGGTTGCCGCTGACATCGCTGCCGATGCGGCTGAGGACATGCGCCACGTCGTCATCGCTCCACTCTTCGGGGTTGGCTGAGACGCTGAACTGGCGGTGCTCGGCACGCGCGAGCTGGCGCCCGAGGTAGCCCTGCGGCCGCATGTCGTAGAGCGGGTAGGGCAGGCCGCCCCACCAGCCGTCGCGCGATTCTTCGGGCACCGGCCAGGGCATGCCATCCAAGCTCATGCAAGAGCCCTGCGGTTGCACCAAAGCGAGATCGCCGATGTGGTCGGCGCGGCCCGTGGCATCGACCGCATAGACCGGCAGCGGCGACGCGTCGCCTCGGACCGGGCGGCGCAGCGCGTAGCGCGTGCGCCGCGCGGCGCCGGTGGCAATGACCGCGCTGCCCAGTTCGCGCAGCAGGCGGTGCAGCGTG
>JANMHY010000384.1:0-2678 GCA_031375525.1 Burkholderiales bacterium | reverse complement strand
AGGGATCGACGAGCGTGGCCGCGTCGTCGTCGGCGCCGGCGACTTGCGCGCCGGCGCCGACGTCAGCGGCCGGCGCTGGTTCGACGAGGTCGTGCGCGGCCCGCTGCTCAGCGACGAGCCGGCCGATGGCCCGAGCGTGCTGCGCACGGTGCAGCCGTTGCGTGACGCGGCCGAGCGCCTGTCGGGCGTCATCGTGTCGTCGATTGGCTGTGAGGCGATCGGCGCGCGGCTGTTGCCCGATGCCCTGCCGGCGGGCGCGACCTGGGCCTTGGTCGGGCGCGATGGCCAGGCGCGTTGTGCGCAGGCCGGGTTTGCTTCGGCGCTGTTGGCGCGCACGCCGCCGGCCGCTGCCGAATGGGTGCGGGCCGCGGGCTCAGCGTCGACGCTCGTTGCCGGCCAGCGCGTGCAGGGCAGTGCGGCCGTCGACCGCCTCGGGCTGCGCATCGTGCAGGCGCAGCCCGCAGGCCTGGCGCTGCCGCACGCCGAAGGGCGGGCCGCACAGGCCTGGCTGGCCGCGGCGCTCGGCGCGCTGTTGACCTTGCCGCTGGTGCTGTGGCTGGTGCGGCGCCTGGCGCAGCCGCTGCGCGAGTTGTCCGCCGCCTTCGACCAGGCCCGCCAGCGCTACGACTATTCGCCGCAGCGCATCCCGGTGCAAGGCACGCGCGAGTCGGTGATGCTCGGCCAGGCTGCGCGGGCGATGCTGCAGCAGATCGCGGCGACGCAGGCCGTGGCCGACGACAGCACCACCGGCTACCGCGAGCTGTTCGAGCTGCACCCGTTGCCGATGTGGGTGGTCGATGAAGAGACGCTGCGCTTTCTCGAGGTCAACGCGGCGGCGCTGCGCAAGTACGGCTGGCGGCGCGACGATTTCCTGGCGATGACGGCGCTCGATGTCTGCCCGCCCGAGGCCCGCGCCGAGCTGGCCGCGGCCTTCGCCGAGACGCGCCATCAGGAGCATCACGCGGTGGTCTGGCAGCACCGGCTGCGCTCGGGCGAGCTGATCGACGTCGAGACGGCGTCGCGGCAGCTGCGCTGGGCCGGCCGCGCGGCGCGCATCGTCGCGGTGATGGACGTGAGCCTGCAGCGCCGCGCGTCGATCGAGCTGCACCGCCAGCGCCGCGACCTGTCGCAACTGGCGCATCAGTTGATGAGCACCGAAGAGCGCGAGCGGCGCGAGCTGGCGCAGGTGCTGCACGACCGCTTCGCGCCGACGCTGTACGGCGCCAAGCTGAGCCTGGAGGCGCTGCGCACGCGATCGGCCACGGTGGTCGATGCCGACGCATTGCGCAACGAGGTTGCGCAAGTGGTCGGGCCGCTGGTGCAGGCCCTCGACGTCTCGATCGCCGACACGCGCAGCCTGATGTCGGAGCTGCGGCCGCCGCTGCTGGTGGATCACGGCCTGGCCGCGGCGCTGGCGCATGAAGTGCAGCGCCACCAGCGCAGCGCGCAGGGCGTGGAGGTGCAGTTCACCGGCGCCGACACCAACGGCGATGCCGCCCTGCGTCACGACACCGCGCTCGAATACGCGCTCTTCATGATCGCGCACGAGGCCTTGCACAACGCCATGCGTCACGCGCAGCCGCAGCGCGTGACGGTGGACCTCGACGCCACGCCCGAGCGCATCCGCCTGGCGGTGCGCGACGATGGTTGCGGCTTCGACAGCGCCGCGCCGCCGCCGCCGGGCCACCTCGGCCTGGTCGGCATGCAAGAGCGCGCGAGCTGGATCGGCCTCGTGCTGTCGATCGCCAGCGTGCGCGGCGAGGGCACGACCGTCAGCGCGGAGTGGCATCGCGGCTGAGTCGTCGGCGTCCCCGACCCCGGTATGGGCGCGGGCGAGACTGCCGCCGGGCGGCGCACGAGCCGAAGCCCACTAACCTGCCCGGTCGATGCAAACTAACGTCATGCCGCTGGCCGCCTTCAAGATCCGTGTCTTCGTCGTCGATGACCACCCGATGGTGCGCACCGGCTTGGCGGCTGCGATCGGCGCGCAACCCGATCTCGACCTCGTCGGCGAGGCCGAGGACGGCCGCGAAGCATTGAGCCTGATCCCTGTGCTGCAGCCCGACGTGGTGCTGATGGACATCTCGATGCCGCGCTTGGACGGCATCTCGGCGATGAGCCAGTTGCGCCAGACGATGCCGAGCACCAAGTTCCTGATGCTGACCAGTTCGGGCGAGCCGGTCGAGGTGCGCCGCGCCCTGACCGCCGGCGCCAACGGCTACCTGCTGAAGAACGCCTCGGCCGCGGACCTGGCGCAGATGATCCGCAACGCGCATGCTGGCCGGCGTGTGTTCGCGCCCGAGGTCGCCGAAGCGATGATCAACGCGACGCTCGAGCCCGCGCCCGGCGCCGATCTGACGCCGCGCGAGCGCGAGCTGCTGGCGCTGATGACGCGCGGCCTCAACAACCAGGAGATCGCCGCCGAACTGGCGGTGGCGCTGCCGACGGTGAAGTTCCACATCACCAACATCCTGTCGAAATTGCATGTGGACAACCGCACCGAGGCCGTGTTGAAGGCGCTCAAGCACAAAATTGTCCCCCCCGAAGCGGCTTCGCCGCCTCCCCCCAGGGGACACCGCTAGCGGCCCGGCAAAGCCGGTTCCGCAGCGGTCGCTTGGCTTGTACCGGATTCGATCGGCGCATAGAAAACTGCCGCGCCTGCCGAGCAATCCCCGACC
>JANMHY010000360.1:0-2403 GCA_031375525.1 Burkholderiales bacterium | reverse complement strand
CGCGCGCGAAAGGCCTCGCGGCCGTGTTCGCCGACAGGTCGGTACGCGGGGCTGCCGATGACGGTGAACACGCGTTCGAGCCGATCGACCACTGCCTCCACGTTCTTCGGATCGAGGCCGCGGCGGTCGAGCATCGCCGCCCTCGCCTTCGCGCTCGGCTTCGGCAAGCGGCGCGCACCGGAGGTCGTCATGATCAGCGTGAGTGCACTGACACGCTCGGGCCGCGTCGCCGCGATGTGCTGCGCCACCATGCCGCCCATTGACGCGCCGACGATGTGCGCGCGATCTATGCCGAGGGCATCGAGCACACCGACCGTGTCGCGCGCCATGTCCGCGATCGAGTAGGCGCTCTTCACCGGCAAGCGAAATGCATAACGCAGCGCGGCCCATGGCACGTTGGGCATGCCCAGGTGGTCGAAGCCTTGGCTCAAACCCGCGTCGCGGTTGTCCAGGCGGATCACACGCTGGCCCCGCTCCACAAGCATCTGCACGAAGGGCTCGGGCCAGCCGGTGAGCTGCATACCCAGGCCCATGATCAGCACGAGCGGCACACCGTCTGGCGGGCCTTGCACATCGACTTCGATGGAATGGCCGTTGGCCTGGATTTGCATCAGATCTCAGGCCAGCGCCGGGCCGCTCCCAAGCGTCGGCCTGAGCTCCCCTCGGGGGAGTGCTCGCGCAGCGAGCGAGGGGCTGTCATGACGCCGCCGCCGTGAACGGCGCCATGCCGGTGGTCTTGTAGAACCACCGCCTTGCCCCCTGCGCGTCGAAGCGCTGCCACTGCTTCGGGTCTTGCCTCAGCCGGTCGGCAATGGCGAACATCGCCAGCGGGTTCATGCCCATGCCGATGTGGCTGGCATGGACTTCGATGTTCTCGGCCAGCGGCGACTCGTCGTTGATGCTGCATTGCCAGGCGACGACACCATCGGTGCGCGAGTAGATCGACGTCGTCGGCACCGGGGGCACCTCGCGCAACGTCGCGATCAGCTCCGGGTCGTGCACGCTCTGGCCGCTGAACATCTCGTAAAAGCGCCAGGCGTTGGTGGCGCGCGGGTGGCCGGCAAACGGCGAGCCGAGCGTGATGACGCAGCGTGCGAGCTTGGGGAACTCCTTGGCCATCTCACGCGCGTACAGGCCGCCCAGGCTCCAGCCGACGAGGCTCACCGGCTCGCCGTGGCGCTCGGCGATGCGCTGCACATGCTGGCGCACCGCGTCGAGCACGCCGCGTCGCGGGCCGAAGTTGAAGCCCTGCTTCCACGGGTAGGGGCTGTAGCCGAGGTCCTGCAAAAAGCTGCGCAGCGGCACGGTGGTGATGTCCGGCGCACCGAGCCCGGGGAACACGATCACCGGGTGGCCGTCGCCGCGCGGCAGGCGCTTCAGCCACGGCAGCGCGGCCAGCATCGCCGCGTACTCCCACGGCGCGCGGCCTTCGAGCAGCAGCATCAAGGCGTTCGGCGCGCGCAGATCGGCCTCGTGAAAGATCGGCGGCAGCGGAGCATGCTGGTTGGACTTACGGGACTTCGACTTCATGAGGCCTGAATGTATCGGGCCGCTGTGCTGCCGGCCTGGAGCCGTGGCCCTAGGAAGGTGTCGCCGTTGCGACATATGCCGCGCCGGCTTCAAGCCCGTGCTGTGCTGCGCGGCGCCCTCTTTCTTGCGGTCTTGGCGGCAGGCGTGGACACTTCGTCGTCGTGCAACGGCAGCGCACGAAATGCTTCGAAGGCCGCGATCACGGCATCGGCGAGCGCGCGCACATCGGGCATCGCCTTGGCGTCGGCCATCATGCCGAAGTCGAGCGACTGGTCGTAGCTTTGCACGGTGATGTTCAAGCCCATGCCGTGGGTGACGATCGAGCACGGGTAGTTGGTCAGCATGCGCGCGCCGGCCAGGTACAGCGGCACCGGTGGCCCGGGCACGTTGGAGATGGCGACGTTGGCCACCGACGGAATCTTGTCCGACCCGGTGGCGCGCCGGTACACGGCCGACGCAGCTTCGGTGAGCCACGGCACGCCGATCGACGGAAAGTCGGTCGGCAGCACGTTCTTCACTTTGGACAGCGTGCTCTTCATCGACTTGGTGGCGGCCTTGATGTGGGCCAGGCGCTTGCGGGCGTCGGCGACGTTGGTGCCCAGGCTCAGCAGCGTCATCGAAGCCTGGTTGTCGGCCGACGTGTCCCCTTTGGCGCGCAATGACACCGGCACCGCGGCCACCATCGACTTCTTCGGCAGCTCCCCCTTGGCCGCATAGTGTTCGCGCATCGCGGTGCTGCACAGCCAGAGCACGACGTCGTTGAGCGTGGCCTCATGCGCCTTGCCGAGCGCCTTGAGTTCCGGCAGCGGCAGCGTGACGGCGGCGAACGCGCGCGCTGCGGTCACCGGCTCGTTGAGCGCCATGCGCGGCGCC
>JANMHY010000359.1:0-3235 GCA_031375525.1 Burkholderiales bacterium | reverse complement strand
GCCCGATGAACCTTCCGTGAGGTACGGCGTGTCGATCTGCGCCAGATTCCCCAGGCAGATGATCTTGGTGCCCGGGCCGGCGCGTGTGATCAGCGTCTTCATCTGCTTGGGCGTCAGGTTCTGCGCCTCGTCGATGATCACGAACTTGTTCAGAAACGTGCGGCCGCGCATGAAGTTCAGGCTCTTGATCTTGATCTTGCTGCGCACCAGATCGTTCGTCGCCGCGCGGCCCCAGTCGCCGGCGCTGCTGTCGCTGCGCGCCCGCACTTCAAGATTGTCGTCGAGCGCGCCCATCCACGGGCCCCTCTTTTCCGCTTCGGTGCCGGGCAGGAAGCCGATGTCTTCGCCGACCGGCACGGTGACGCGGGTGACGAGGATCTCGGCGTAGCGGCGGTCATCGAGCACTTGCGACAACCCGGCAGCGAGCGTGAGCAGCGTCTTGCCGGTACCCGCGGTGCCGGTGAGCGTCACGAAATCGCACTCCGGATCCATCAGCAGGTTGAGCGCAAAGTTCTGCTCGCGGTTGCGCGCCGTCACGCCCCAGACGGCGTTCTTCTGGTGGGTGTAGTCCTTGAGCGTCTTCAGCAGCGCCGTCTTGCCGGTGATCTCGGTGACGCGCGCGTACAGCGGCGCGGCACCCGGCGTTTCGAGGTAGATGAACTGATTGACCATCAGCACCGGCACCATCGGCCCCGCGATGCGGTAGAAGGTGTGGCCGCCTTGCTGCCAGCTCTCCATCGTCTTGCCGTGGCGCTCCCAGAAGTCGGCCGGCAGCGGCAGGATGCCGGTGTAGAGCAGGTCACCGTCTTCGAGCGTCTTGTCGTTGAAATAGTCTTCGGCCGCCAGGCCGAGCGCACGCGCCTTGACGCGCATGTTGATGTCCTTCGACACCAGCACCACCTCGCGCTGCGGCTGCTGCTGGCGCAGGCTCATGACAACGCCGAGGATCTGGTTGTCGGCCTTGCCCTGTGGCAACCCTTCGGGCAGCTTGGCGTCGAGGAAGGTGGTCTGGAAGAACAGCTTGCCGCCGGCCTCGCGCTTGCCGGTCTTGGACAGCGGGATGCCTTCTTTCGGGTCGGCAAAGCCCTGCGCGGCCATCGCGTCGAGTTCGCGGCTGACCTGGCGCACGTTGCGCGAAACCTCGCTCATGCCTTTCTTGTGGCCGTCGAGTTCTTCGAGCGTGATCATCGGCAGGTAGATGTCGTGCTCTTCGAAGCGGAACAGGCAGGTCGGGTCGTGCATCAGCACGTTGGTGTCGAGCACGAACAGCTTGGCCGGGCCGGTGCCGCGCGGCTTGCGCGGTTTGGGTTGCGGCGCCGGCAGGCGTGCCGGCGTGGCGACCACCGGGCGCAACGGCGCCGCAGCCTCGGCCTGGCTGCTGTCGAACAGGTCGAGCACACCCGGGCCAGCTTCGGGCTCGGTGCTGCTGCTGGTCTTGGGGTTGTCGCGGCGCGCCGGTCTGGGCGCGGCCTGGGATTCGTAGTCGGCGGGGGCGAGAAGGGCGGCTTTGCGTGCAGGGGGCTTGGGCAGTGGCATCGTTTCTCGATTGGTAAATCAGAACGCAAAAAGCCGCACAGCAAGCTGTGCGGCTTTCATCGGAGTGGCGTCGGGACTCGACTCACGCGGCAATTATGCGCGTCGTGCTCAGGCCGCCTTCTTCAGCAATTTGACGGCTTTCAGGACTTCGTCCACATGGCCGGCCACCTTGATGCCGCGCCATTCGCCGCGCAGCACGCCGGTGGCGTCGATCAGGAAGGTGCTGCGCTCGATGCCCTTGACCTTCTTGCCGTACATGATCTTGTTCTTGACCACGCCGAACATGTGACACAACTTTTCTTCGGTATCTGCAATCAGCTCGAAGGGCAACTCGAGGTTGGCCTTGAACTTTTCGTGCGACGCCATGTTGTCGCGCGACACGCCGAGGATCAGCGCGCCGGCTTTGACGAAGTCCTTGTAGCGATCGCGGAATTGCATCGCTTCGGTGGTGCAGCCGGGCGTGTGGTCCTTCGGGTAGAAGTACAGCACGACCGCCTGGCCGCGGAAGGTATCGGGCCCGATCTTCAAACCGCCTGTGGCGACGGCTTCAAACTCGGGCAGGGGCTTGTTGATGGCTGGCGTCATGAGGGGCGGGCTGATGAAAGCTCGTGTTGCCTGCGGCTGCAAGCGCGTGGAGCGATTATAAAGGCTAGGATAAGGCGGCCTACCGCTGCCCTCATAGCTGGGGGCGGGGTCCGCCGATTCAATCGGCTGTGCCCGGCAGCAGCGCCGCGACGACCGAGCGGCCCTCGGCGGCGAGCACGTTGTAGGTGCGACAGGCCGCCGCGCTGTCCATCGTCTCCAAGCCGATGCGCGCCTCGATCAAGCCTCGGTAGAGCGCCGCCGAAATGAAGCGCAGGCGCGCGCCGCTGCCGAAGATGACGAGTTCGGGTTTGAGCGCCAGGATCTCGTCGAAGTGAGAGGTGCCGAGCGTGCCGAGATCCAGCGCCGACCACGTTCTGACCTGGCCCTTCCACGGCACCAGCAAGCTGCCTTCGAAGCGCTGGTTGTTGACCCACACGGCGCCGGGCTCGCGGCGCGAGATGGCGTTCGTGCCGGCGAAGGTGTCGGGCTGAAACTTCATGTCGGTCTCGCAGGGCCGCCCCAAGAGACGGACGCGCCCCCTCGGGGGGCCGCGAGCGTAGCGAGCCTTGGGGCCATGGTCGTGTGGTCCAATTCTACTTTCCGCACAGCAGCGACATCACGCTCGTGAAGCCCGTTCTCAAATCCAGCAAGCTTGCCAACGTTGGCTACGACATCCGTGGTCCGGTGCTCGACAAGGCGCGCCAGATGGAGGACGAGGGCCACAAGATCATCAAGCTCAACATCGGCAACATCGCCGCGTTCGGCCTGGAGCCGCCCGACGAGATCGTGCAGGACATGATCCGCAACCTGGGCTCGCAGGTGGCAGCGGGCTACACCGACAGCAAAGGCCTGTTCGCGCCGCGCAAGGCGGTGGTGCATTACACGCAGGAAAAGCATGTCGCCGGTGTGACAGTCGATGACGTCTATCTCGGCAACGGCGCTTCCGAGTTGATCGCGATGAGCATGAACGCGCTGCTCGACGCCGGCGACGAAGTGTTGATCCCGTCGCCGGACTACCCGCTCTACACCGCGGTGGTGTCGTTGTCGGGCGGCACGCCGGTGCACTACCGCTGCGACGAAGGCTCCGGCTGGTTGCCGGACATCGCCGACATCA
>JANMHY010000328.1:0-8163 GCA_031375525.1 Burkholderiales bacterium | reverse complement strand
CGCCGCGGATCCGGCTCCGCCGGTCCGCCAGCGCCGCCCCCTTGAGGGGGAGCGCCGAAGGCGCTACGGGGGTGGGCCCCTAATTCGGCCGCTTCATCTCGCAGGACGTCGGCGTGCTCGACACATACGGCTCATACGTCTTCAGGACGCGGAAGTTGTAGCCCGTGTTCTCGACGCTGTAATCGTTGGGCGCCTTGTCGGCCTTCTGCCAGGCCTGGATGTACAGCGTCTGCTGCAACTGGTGGTCGGACTTGCGCATCGTCACGTCGCCGTTCAGGCTCTTGACCTCGAGGCCTTCCATCGCCGCGGCCACCTTGGCCGGATCGATGCTCTTGGCCTTGGCCATCGCGCCCGACAGCAGCGCATAGGCGTGATAGATCTGCGCGGTGTAGAAGTCGTCGTTGAACTTGGCCTTGTACGCATCCATGATCTTGCGTGTCTGATCCGACACGCCGTACGGGAACACGCTGACCTGGTACACGCGGCCGGCGGCGTTGGCGCCCATCGCGGTGGGCGTCCCGGAGACACCGGCGTAGTAGGTGTAGAACTTGGCCGTGAGGCCACCGTCGTTGGCGGCCTTGATCAGCAGCGTCAGGTCGCTCGACCAGTTGCCGGTGACCACGGTGTCGGCGCCCGAGGCCTTGATCTTGGCGATGTAGGGCGCGAAGTCGCGCGTCTGCGCCAGCGGCGTCAGGTCTTCACCGACGATCTGCACGTCGGGCCGCTTGCGGGCCAGCGTCTCCTTGGCGAACTTCGCCACCTGGTGGCCATGCGCGTAGTTCTGGTTGATGAGGTAGACCTTCTTGATGTCGGCCTGGTCCTTCATGAAGGTCGACAGCGCCTCCATCTTCATCGACGTGTCGGCGTCCATGCGGAAGTGCCAGTAACTGCACTTGCTGTTGGTCAGGTCGGGATCGACCGCCGCGTAGTTGACGAACAGCACTTCCTTGCCCGGGTTGCGCTCGTTGTACTTGTTGAGGAAGTCGATGATGGCCGTGGCCGGGCCGGTGCCGGTGCCCTGGAAGACGTAGCGGATGCCCTGGTCGATCGCGGCCTGCAGCGCGTTGACCGTTTCCTGCGGCGACAGCTTGTTGTCGAACGAGACGATCTCGAACTTCACCCCCGCCGGGTTGCTCTTGTTGAACTGCTCGGCCAGAAACTGGAAGCCCTTCAACTGGTTCTGGCCGGTGGCGGCGGTGAGGCCGGTGAGGGCATCGATCCATGCGACCTTGACGGTCTGGCCGGATTGCGCTGCAGCGCCCCCGCAGGCCAACGCCGCCGCCGCGACCAACGAAGCCTTGAACGCACTGAACTTGCTCATGATCTTTGTCTCCTGGTAGGGCCTGCTTGCGGGGCAGACGTTACCGGATCGGCAGGCCCTGCACGCTCGGGAACTACCCGGGAACTACCCGGGAACTACGCGGCAACTACGCGGGAGACCCCGGCAGCCGATGCCCCTTGAACTGCTCGCGCAACTTGTTCTTCTGCATCTTGCCGGTGGCGCCGAGCGGAATGGCGTCGGTGAAGACCACGTCGTCGGGCACCTGCCACTTGGCGACCTTGCCCTCGAAGTGCGCCAGCAGCGCCTCGCGCGTGACCTCGGCGCCGGCTTTTTTCATCACCACCAGCAGCGGCCGCTCGTCCCACTTCGGGTGCGGCAGCGCGATGCACGCCGCCATCGCGACGGCCGGGTGCGACATCGCAACGTTCTCGATGTCGATCGAGCTGATCCACTCGCCGCCGGACTTGATGACGTCCTTGCTGCGGTCGGTGATCTGCATGAAGCCGTCGGCGTCGATCGTGGCCACGTCGCCGGTGGGGAACCAGCCGTTCACGCGCGGGTCGCCGCCCTCGCCTTTGAAATAACCCGAAACGATCCATGGCCCTTTGACCAGCAGGTCGCCGGCGGCGACGCCGTCCCACGGCAGCGCCTGGCCTTCGGGGTCGACGATCTTCATCTCGACGCCGAAGACCGCGCGGCCCTGCTTCAATTGCACCGCAAGCTGTGCGTCCTTGTCGCTCGACAAATGCTTCAACTTCAGGTTGCACACCGTGCCCAGCGGCGACATCTCAGTCATGCCCCAGGCATGCAGCACCGTCACGCCGAAGTCGTCGCGAAAGCTCTTGATCATCGCCGGCGGGCAGGCCGAGCCGCCGATGATGGTGCGCTGCATCGTCGTGAACTTCAGGCCCTGCGCCTTCATGTGGTTGAGCAGCATCAGCCACACCGTCGGCACGCCGGCCGAGACGGTGACGCGCTCGGCCTCCATCAACTCGTACACCGACTTGCCATCAAGTGCCGCGCCGGGGAAGACGATCTTCATGCCCGTCATCGCCGCGCCGTACGGGATGCCCCAGGCGTTGACGTGGAACATCGGCACCACCGGCAGGATGGTGTCGCGCGCCGAGAAACTCAAAGCGTCCGGCAAAGCGCCGCCGTAGGCATGCAGCACCGTCGAGCGGTGGCTGTAGAGCACGCCCTTCGGGTTGCCGGTGGTGCCGCTGGTGTAGCAGAGCGCGCAGGCGCTGCGCTCGTCGAAGTCGGGCCAGTCGTAGGTCGCCGGTTCGCTGCCGATCCAGGCTTCGTAGCTTTGCAGGCCGGCGATACCGGTGTCGGCCGGCAGCGCGTCGGCGTCGCACAGCGCGATCCAGTGCTTGACGGTTTTGCATTGCGGCCAGACGGCTTTGATGAGCGGCAGGAAGGTCATGTCGAAGCACAACACCTGGTCTTCGGCATGGTTGGCGATCCAGACCACTTGCTCGGGCGACAGGCGCGGGTTGATCGTGTGCACGACGCGCCCGCTGCCCGAGACACCGAAATACAGCTCGAAATGGCGGTAGCCGTTCCAGGCCAGCGTGCCGACGCGGTCCGAGAAGGCCAGCCCCAAACGATCCAGTGCGCGCGCCACTTGGCGCGAACGCGCCGCGGCCTGCGAGTAGGTATAGCGGTGCAGATCGCCCTCGACACGCCGAGAGACGATCTCGGCGTCGGCGTGGTGGCGGGCTGCGAATTCGATCAGGCTCGAAACCAGCAGCGGCTGGTCTTGCATCAGGCCAAGCATCAATGTCTCCTCGTGGTGCTGACGGCAGTATCGAAAGGCTGGGCCCGCTGTCAAAGCGTGAATGCCCTGACCGGGCGCAGACCTGTGCACCAGGGGACAATACAACCCTCGTGAACGCCCCTGAAACTTTCTCCCCCCGCGTCGCCCCGGCCTGGCGCGATACCAGCTTTTTGCAAGCGCTCGGCCCGGCCTTCGGCACCGAGCTGCCGCCGCGCGCTGTCAGCGAGCCGGCGTGGGTGGCGCGCAGCCTGTCGTTGGCAGCGCAGTTGGGCCTCGAGGAGTGGATCGACACGCCACAGGCGCTGGCGGTGCTCGCCGGCAACCAGGTGCCCGAGGGCGTGCGGCCTTTTGCGTCGGCGTACTCCGGCCACCAGTTCGGCGTCTGGGCCGGGCAGTTGGGCGACGGCCGCGCGCTGCTGCTCGGCGAGATCGACACGCCGGCAGGTGCGATGGAAGTGCAGTTGAAAGGCAGCGGCCTGACGCCCTACTCGCGCATGGGCGACGGCCGGGCCGTGCTGCGCTCGTCGATCCGCGAGTTCCTGTGCTCGGAGGCGATGCACGCACTCGGCATCCAGACGACGCGCGCGCTGGCCGTGATCGCGTCGCCGCAGCCGGTGCGGCGCGAGACGATGGAAACCGCCGCGGTGGTGACGCGCGTCGCCCCGTCGTTCCTGCGCTTCGGCCACTTCGAGCACTTTGCGCACACGGCGCAGGACGCGGACTCGTTGAAGCGCTTGTTCGACGCGACGACGCAGCGCTACTTCCCCGGCATCGACGGCCCGGCCGCGCTGCTCGAAGAAGTCGCTCTCCGCACGGCGCGGCTGATCGCGCAATGGCAGCTCGTCGGTTTTTGTCATGGTGTGATGAACACCGACAACATGTCGCTGCTCGGTCTGACCATCGACTACGGACCATTCGGCTTTCTGGATGCATTCGATCCGATGCACGTCTGCAACCACAGCGACGACCAGGGCCGCTATGCCTACGCACGCCAGCCGAGCGTCGCCTTCTGGAACCTGCACGCGCTGGCGCAGTCGCTGTTGCCGCTGGTCGAGGGACCGAAAGAAGCGGCGTCGGAGCAACTGCTCGCGGCGCTCGAACCGTACAAGAGCGAGTTCGCCGCGGCCATGGTCGGCGGCCTGCGTGCCAAGCTCGGCCTCGTGACTGAACACGACGACGACGCGGCGCTGGCCGACGATTTCCTCAAGCTGATGGCCGAAGACCGCGCCGACTTCACGATCACCTGGCGGCGCGTGAGCGACCTGGCCGCTGCACGCGACTGCTTTATGCAACGCGACAAGTTCGACGCCTGGGCCGAGCGCTACCGCGCACGCCTCACGCTCGAAAACAGCGACGACACCGAGCGCGCCACGCGCATGCACCGCGCCAACCCCAAGTTCGTGCTGCGAAACCATCTGGCGCAAAGCGCGATCGAACGCGCGCAGCAAGGCGACTATTCGCAAACGCAGCGCCTGCTGAAAGTTCTCGAGCGCCCTTACGACGAACAACGCGAACACGAAGCCGACGCCGGATTTCCGCCGACATGGGCCACTCAACTCGAAGTCTCCTGCTCATCATGAATCACGATCGCGACGACCCGCGCTACCCGGTGAAGAAGACCGACCAAGAGTGGCGCAAGGAACTCTCGCCGATGCAATACGAAGTGGCCCGCCACGCCGCCACCGAGCGGCCTTTCAGCGGCGCGTACTGGGACCACTGGGACGACGGCAAATACAAGTGCGTCGGCTGCGGCGAAGTGCTGTTCGAATCGACGACCAAGTTCGACGCCGGCTGCGGCTGGCCGAGCTACAGCGAAGCCGTCAACGCCGAGGTCATCGAGCGCATCCGCGACGTGAGCCACGGCATGGTTCGCGTCGAAGTGCGCTGCAAGAAATGCGGCTCGCATCTCGGCCATGTCTTCCCCGACGGGCCGGAACCGACCGGCGAGCGTTTCTGCATCAACTCTGCGGCGATCGACTTCCAATCCAAATGAAGCTGCTGTTCGACTTCCTGCCGATCATCTTGTTCTTCGTCGCCTTCAAGGTCGCCGATGCGAGCAAGGCGGCGGCCGCGGCGTTTGCAACGAGCCACTTCGGCTTCATGGTCTCCGGCGGCATCGTCGGCCCCGAAGAAGCGCCGGTGCTGCTGGCCACCGTGGTCGTGGTCATTGCCACACTCGCACAAGTGGCCTGGCTGCTGGCGCGCGGCAAGAAGATCGACATGATCTTGTGGGTCAGCCTGGCACTCGTCGTCGTCATGGGCGGCCTGACGATCTGGCTGCACAGCGAGACCTTCATCAAGTGGAAGCCGACGCTGCTGTATTGGGTGATGGCCGCGGCGCTGTTGATCGCCTGGCTGGGCTGGCGCAAGAACCTGATCCGCACGCTGCTCGGCGAACAGCTCACGTTGCCCGAGCCGATCTGGCAGCGCTTGAACTGGGCCTGGACGGCTTTCTTCGCGCTGATGGGCGCGCTCAATCTGTGGGTGGCGTATCACTTCGCGACGCCGACCTGGGTCAACTTCAAGCTCTTCGGCATCATGGGCATGCTGCTCGTGTTTGCACTCGGCCAGGGGCTGTACCTCGCCCGCTACGTCAGCGACGACGAGAAGGAAGAACGTTGAATATTGCAACCAACGTCACCGCCGCCCGTTTGCAAGAAGTGTTGCAGCAAGCACTGGCGCCGACGGCGCTCGAAGTTCAGGACGACAGCCACCTGCACGCCGGCCACGCCGGCGCGCTCGAGGGCCGGCATTTCACCGTCCGCGTCGTCAGCGCCGCCTTCAACGGCTTGACGCGTGTGGCCCGGCACCGCCTCGTTTATGATGCTGCGCGCACGTTGATCGCCGAGGGCATCCACGCGTTGGTCATCGAGGCCCGCACGCCCACCGAAGCGCAGCGCTGATACCGCACATCGACCCCCGAACGGTCGCACAGTGCGGCCCCATCCGAGTCTCGAAAGGCCCCACCCCCATGTTTCAGAAGTCTTTTGCCGCGCTGGCCGTGGCCCTTGTGTTCTCAGGCGCCGCGCAAGCGCAGAACATCGCCATCGTCAACGGCAAGCCGGTGCCCAAGGCGCGCGCCGACCTGTTGATCCAGCAGGCCACGCGCGGCGGCCAACAGCCGGCCACGCCGGAGATCGAAGCGCGCGTCAAGGAAGAAGCCGTCGTGCGCGAAATCTTTGCGCAGGAAGCCGAGAAGCGCGGCATGGCCGCTAACCCCGAGTTCCGCTCGCAGATGGAGCTGGCCCGCCAAACGCTGCTGATCCGCACGCTGTTCACCGACTACCAGAAGAAGAACCCGATCACGGATGCCGAAGCGCAGGCCGAGTACGAAAAGGTCAAGGCGCAGGCCGCCACCACCGGCGGCACCGAATACCGCGCGCGCCACATCCTGGTCGAGAAGGAAGACGAAGCCGTCAAGCTGATCGCGTCGATCAAGGGCGGCGCCAAGTTCGAAGACATCGCCAAGAAGAGCAGCAAGGACACCGGCTCGGCGCAGAACGGCGGCGACCTCGACTTCGCCAAGCCCGACGCCTATGTGCCCGAGTTCAGCAAGGCGATGACGGCGCTGAAGAAAGGCGAGATGAGCGCGCCGGTGAAGAGCCAGTTCGGCTACCACATCATCAAGCTCGAAGACACGCGCGAAGCGACCTTCCCGCCGTTTGCCGAAGTCAAACCGCAGGTCGTGCAGCGCCTCGAGCAGGCCAAGATCACGGCGTTCCAGGAAACGCTGCGCAAGGCGGCGAAGACGGACTTCAAGTTTGCGGGTCAGTAAAAGCCGCTAAACAGAAGTCGCGACAGATCAAAGCCCGCACGGTGTTTGCCGTGCGGGCTTTTTCGTTGCAGCTGGCAACTGAACACGAGGCCAAACGCCCTGCCCCGACGGCCACCGGCGGCCGGGCTGCGCCTTTTCACGTTTTTGTTAGGCCGTTGTTATCCGGCAGGCGCTGACCCAAGTGCTCGTCACTGTTGGCTTTTCTGTGGTGTGATTCGAGTGTGCAGTTCAAATCCGCTCCAGGTTGTGCAGCAACACTGAGCCCGATATCAGGTTGAACTAAACCGCTGACGCGGTGGTGGTCTTCGACGAGAAGGCCGAGTGGTGAACGCCGTACCTTGACCGACGCGGGCATGTGCCCGCGCTGATCAAGGGCTGGCGCATGATCCGCCGCGCGGGCCTGGCGTCTCGCCGCCGGTCCCACCTCACCTCAAACGTTAGGCGTCGCAAACACCCACAACGGTATGTCGAGAATAGTCTTCACTGGCGGCCCAGGAGTAGGCAAGACAACGCTCTTGCTGGAATTGCAAGCTCGCGGCCATACCGTCGTCAGTGATAGCGCACGCACCATCATCCAAGATCGCCGAAGTCGCGGGCTGAGTCCGCGACCGAATGCGCCTGAATTCGCGCAGGAGGTGTTGCACATGGACGTTGAGAACTATGTCCGTCACGCTACAGCTTCAGGCCTTGTCTTCTTTGATCGAAGCGTCCTTGATGCTCTCTGCATGCTCGATCAGGTGGCGCCCCTAAGCAAGAGCGAGTTGGGCGTGTGGCTTTCGAAGTACCAATACAGTTTTAAGGTATTCGTCTTTCCGCCGTGGGAGGCCATGTACGCAAACGACGCCGAGCGCGACCACACGTTCGAGCATGTGGAGGCCGTTCATAGAGGCGTGCGGGAGTGGTACCGTCAGTGCCAATATCAGATCCTCGAAGTACCCAAAGTGTCCGTTTCCGAGAGGTGTGCGTATGTGCTCCAAGCACTGGAAAGCGACGCCTAACCCTTCCATCGAGGGGATGCCCAAAAGGCTGCGCCTTTGGGCACCCCTCATGTCAAACGTTAGGCCTCACAGAATGAGCGGCAATGGCATGCACACGCTCTCAAATTCCCCTACCGCATACGCAGCGCGATTACGCGGTGTGCCGCGTCACTCACCAGGCAACGCAGCGTGAAACGCACACTGTTGAAGGTCTATTCGAGAGGGCTGCGGCATTGGTGGTTGGGCACTTTTGCCGGAGCAGTCGTTACTGCGGTGGGAGCAATAACGAAGTATTCAGCCATCGTCACGTTCGGCGTCTTCCTAATGGCTGCAGCTGGCATTGCCTTTG